>JAICLG010000228.1 GCA_025927515.1 Hyphomicrobium sp. | reverse complement strand
CGATTGGGTCGGCTCGGGCATGCATGTCCACGCCAGCCTCACCGACAGGCAGGGAGAGAACCTGTTCGCGGGCGAACCGATGCCGTCGATATTCCGCCAGGCGATCGGAGGTCTTTGCGCGACGATGCCGGATTTCATGGCAGTATGGGCGCAATCCGCAAATGCTTATCGCCGCTATGTGCCGGAATGCTATGTGCCGATGAGCGCGCACTGGGGCTTCAACAATCGCACCGTCGCGGTGCGCGTCCCCGCTGGCTCCGGGCCTGCGACGCGCATCGAGCATCGCGTTTCGGGCGCCGACGCAAATCCGTTCCTCGTCATCGCCGCGATTCTGGCCGGCATGCGGCATGGAATTACCAATGCCATCGATCCCGGTCCCCATGCCGAGGGCAATGCCGAAGAGCTTAATGGATCGGCGCTACCGACCGCGTGGGTCAACGCGCTTGAGAAATTCCGAACGTCGGATGTTGTCCGCGACGCATTCGGTGCGCCATTCCAGGACGTCTACTTCAACCTGAAGCAGACGGAGCGGATTGGATTCGAGCGCATCGTCACGTCGCTTGACTATGCGTGGTACGCCCAAGTTGCATAAGGCTGTCGTGTCATGACCTCGCTCGCGCATTTTGAAGCGGTCGCCGGCTCATTGAAGCTCCCGGGCAAAGCCGTCATCGACGGCGAGCGTGTGCCGAGCGCCTCGGGCAAGACGTTCGTCAACATCACGCCAAGGAATGGCCGTGTCCTGAACCACGTCGCGCAATGCGATGCGGCTGACGTCGAATCGGCGGTACGAAGCGCGCGACGGGCCTTCGAGGACGGGCGCTGGCGCAAGCTTCATTATCGCGACAAGAAGCGCGTGCTGTTCAAGCTCGCCGAGATCATGGAGCGCGAGGCCGAGACTCTCGCAGTGCTTGAAAGCCTCGACGTCGGCAAGCCGATCACGAACGCTTTGCAAGGCGACATTCCGAGTGCCATTCGCAGCCTGCGCTATTACGCCGAAGCGCTCGATAAGATTTACGGGGAGGTCGGCCCGGAAGCGCCGGATCGTTTCTCTTTCGCCGTCCACGAACCGCTGGGGGTCATCGGCGCAATCGTGCCGTGGAACTTCCCGCTGCATATGGCGATGTGGAAAGTTGCACCAGCACTCGCAATGGGCAACTCGATCATTTTGAAACCTGCCGAGCAATCGCCGCTAACCGCGTTGAAGCTCGGTGAATTGGCGCTTGAAGCGGGACTGCCGCCAGGCGTGCTCAACGTTCTGCCCGGCTTCGGCGAGGAGGCCGGCAAAGCCCTCGCGCTGCATGGCGACGTCGACATGATCGCGTTCACTGGCTCCGGCGCCGTTGGCAAACTGCTGATGCAGTATTCGGGGCAGAGCAACCTGAAGCGCGTCAGTCTCGAACTCGGCGGCAAATCTCCGCACATCATTTTTGCCGACTGTCCGGATCTCGACAAAGCGGCAACCGAAGCGGCCTGGGGCGTTTTCTACAATTCCGGCCAAGTCTGCACGGCCGGATCGCGCCTGCTCGTCCAGGAGCCGATCGCCGACGAATTCCTCGCTCGTCTCCTTGCGGTTGCGCGCAAGATCGTCGCCGGAGATCCGCTCGAACCGGCGACCATGTCCGGCGCGATGGCGAGCGAAGAGCAGATGATGACAGCTCTGCGCTACATAGAAATCGCGAAAAGCGAGGGGGGCGCTCTGACACTTGGCGGTCGCCGCGTGCGCGCCGACAGCGGTGGCTTCTACGTCGAGCCGACCATCATCGATCGGGTGCAGCCCGAAAACACATTGGCGCGCGAGGAAGTGTTCGGTCCTGTTCTCGCCGTCACCCGATTCAAATCGGCGGATGACGCGGTCCGCATCGCCAACGATACAAACTACGGCCTCGCTGCGGGGCTCTGGACGACGAACATCACCCTCGCCCATCGGGCTGCGCGCGAGATTCGCGCCGGGCTCGTCTGGATCAATGGCTGGGACAGCTGCGACATTACGATGCCGTTCGGCGGCTTCAAACAGTCGGGCTTTGGTCGCGATCGCTCGCTGCACGCCCTATATAAGTATTCCGATTTCAAATCCGTCTCGATCACGCTCTGAGCGTCTCCCGGAGTAGCTGGAATGAATGCAAAGACGACATCGTCCTTCCCGACCGCCGCCTTCATCGACGGCGAATGGGTCACGTCGAACAAGACGTTTCCGGTGCTCGATCCTGCGACGGAGAAGAAGCTCGCCGATGTGCCGGACCTGACGCCCGCCGATGCGCAGCGTGCGATTGATGCGGCTTACAAGGCTTTCCCCGCATGGGCGGCTAAACCCGCCAAGGAACGCGCGGCGATCCTGCATCGCTGGCGGGAGCTGATCCTTGCAGAGACTGAAGCGCTGGCGCAGCTGATGACGGCGGAGGAAGGCAAGCCTCTGGCGGAAGCGCGCAAGGAGGTCGCCTATGGCGCTTCGTTCATCGAGTGGTTTGCCGAAGAGTGCAAGCGTGCCTACGGCCATACGATTCCGACGACCGGCACATCCCGGCGCTACATCACGATCAAGCAGCCGATCGGGGTTTGCGCGGCCATCACGCCGTGGAATTTTCCGATCGCGATGATCACGCGCAAAGTCGGATGCGCCCTTGCGGCCGGCTGCACGATCATCGTCAAGCCGTCGGAGGAAACGCCGCTCTGTGCACTTGCGGTCGCGAAGCTGGCACATGACGCCGGCGTGCCGCCTGGCGTGTTCAACGTCGTCACGACGCTGGATGCGGCCGGTGTCGGCAAGGCGCTGACTGCCGATCCGCGCGTGCGCAAGCTGACGTTCACAGGCTCGACGGAGGTCGGAAAGATTCTCTATCGCCAGTCCGCCAATACGATAAAAAAGCTGACGCTGGAACTCGGCGGCAACGCGCCGCTGATCGTTTTCGACGATGCCAATCTCGATAGAGCCATTGCGGGCGCCATGGCGTCGAAGTTCCGCAACGCCGGACAGACGTGTGTTTGTGCAAACAGGATTCTTGTTCAGGCGGGCATCTATGATCGCTTCATGGCGGCACTCAAGGCGGAAGTTGCCAAGCTCAACGTTGCCCCGGGACGCGATCCCAAGTCCACGGTCGGGCCACTGATCAATGCCGACGCTATTGCCAAAGTGAAATCGTTGCTTGCCGACGCGACGGCGCATGGCGCGAAGATCGAGGTGGGCGGCATGCCCGATGCACATGGCGCGCTTTTTTTCACGCCGACGATCGTCACCGGCGTCTCTCCGAGCATGGCCATCGCCAACGAGGAAATTTTTGGGCCGGTTGCCTCCATCATTCGCTTCGAAACAGAGGCTGATGCGATCAAGATTGCCAATGCCACGCCCTATGGTCTTGCGGCCTATCTGTTCAGCCAGGACATCTCGCGTGCGTGGCGCGTCGCGGAGGCTCTTGAGACGGGCATGGTTGGCATCAACGAAGGCCTGTTCTCCAATGAAGTCGCGCCGTTCGGCGGCGTGAAGCAATCGGGCCTCGGCCGGGAAGGTGCGCAAGAGGGGCTCGAAGAATACCTCGAGACAAAATTCCTTTGCCTTGGCGGCATCACCGGTTAGCGGTCGAGTCGCTCGCACGCACAATCACGTCTCGAAGGACACGCCGCAATGAACATGCAAACCAAGCCCAACGATCTTGCGGCGTTCTGGATGCCGTTCTCAGCCAACCGCCAGTTCAAGAAGGCGCCGCGGTTGTTCGTCGGCGCCGAGCGGATGCACTACATCACCAACGACGGACGCCGCGTATTGGATGGCACCTCGGGGCTGTGGTGCGTGAACGCGGGGCACTGCCGGCCCAAGATCGTCGAAGCGATCAAGCAGCAGGCGGAGACGCTGGATTTCGCCGGCATGTTTCAAATGGGGCATACGCGCGCTTTCGAAGCAGCGAACCGCTTGATCTCCATTGCGCCGGAAGGATTCGACCACGTCTTTTTCACGAACTCGGGTTCGGAATCGGTCGAAACGGCGCTCAAGATGGCGATTGCCTATCACCGCGCCAAGGGCAACGGGACGAAGGTCAGGCTGATCGGCCGAGAGCGCGGCTATCATGGCGTCAACTTCGGCGGCATGTCCGTCGGCGGTATCGGGCCGAACCGCAAGATGTTCGGGACACTGGTTGCGGGTGTCGATCATCTGCGCCACACGCACGACCTTTCACGCAATGCGTTCGTGCGCGGCGAACCCGAGCATGGTGTCGAACTTGCCGACGATCTCGAACGTCTCGTCGCGCTGCACGATGCCTCGACCATCGCGGCGGTGATCGTCGAGCCGGTGGCCTGCTCGACGGGCGTCCTGATCCCGCCGAAAGGCTATCTGAAGCGACTCGAAGCCATTTGCAGAAAGCACGACATTCTTTTGATTGCAGATGAGGTGATCACCGCATTTGGGCGTCTCGGAAGGCCCTTCGCCTCGGATTATTTCGGAATTTCACCCGACCTCATCGCGACGGCGAAGGCGATTACGAACGGCACGATTCCGATGGGCGCGGTGTTCGTCAAAGCGCACATCCACGATGCCTTCATGAACGGACCGGAGTGGATGATCGATTTCTTCCACGGCTACACGTATTCCGGTCATCCGATGGCGTGCGCGGCGGCGATCGGCACGCTCGACACCTTCGAAGACGAAGGCCTTCTAACGCGCGTCAATGAACTCGCGCCATATTGGGAAGAGCGCGTCCACGACCTCAAGGGTTTGCCGCACGTCATCGACATCCGCAATATAGGATTGATCGGCGCGGTCGAGTTCGAGCCTGACCCGGCGCAATCTGGCAAGCGCGCGTACGATCGTTTCGTCAAGGCATTTGAAGAAGGACTTCTTGTCCGGCAGACGGGCGACATCATCGCCCTGTCTCCGCCGTTGATCATTTCAAAGGATGAAATCGATCAGCTATTCGACACGTTCGCGAAGGTGCTGAAGACGTCGAATTAAAACTG
>JAICLG010000175.1 GCA_025927515.1 Hyphomicrobium sp. | reverse complement strand
GAACGACCGGACGCGCTATCCGGCGCTTGAGGGTACGGTCAAAGCCGACGTGTGCGTCATTGGCGGCGGCTTTTCAGGAGTGGCAACGGCTCTGACGATGGCCGAACGTGGCCGTTCCGTTGTGCTTCTTGAGGCCAATCGCATCGGCTGGGGCGCGTCGGGGCGCAACGGCGGTCAGATGATAGGCGGCATCAGCGGTGAAGCGGCGATCGAGCGGCAACTCGGTAAAGCCGGGGCCAAGCTCGTGCGCGACATTCGTTATCGTGGACATGAGATCATCGAGGAGCGCATCGCCAAGTACGGCGTCGCCTGCGATCTGAAGCATGGCTGGATAGAGGTTGCCGCGCGGCCGCGTCACATGCGGGCGATGCGTGCGCACGTCGAGGAGCGGATAGGGGAGGGCGAGGGCGGCCACCTCGAAATCATCGAGCCAGATGAGATGCGGCGCGTACTCGGTACGTCCGCGTATCATGGCGGGTTCATCGATCGCCGCAGCGGACATCTGCATGGCCTCAATCTTTGTCTCGGGGAGGCGCGCGCCGCGGCAGGACTCGGCGTGCAGATTTTCGAGGGCACGCGCGCCATCGCGCTCGAAGGCGGGGCTAAGCCCTGGGTGCAGACCGAACGTGGGCGCGTCGAAGCGGGCACTGTGGTGATCGGCGGCGAAATCTTCGACCAGTTCGGACAATCGAAGCTTAACGGTTTGATGCTGCCGACGGGGAGCTACATCATCGCCACCGAGCCGTTGGGCGCGGCGGTCATCGCAGAGATCAATCCGCAGGATCTTGCGGTTTGCGACAGTAACGTCGTCGTCGACTATTTCCGCTTATCGGCCGATCGGCGGATGTTGTTCGGCGGCCGGTGCAACTATTCGAACCGCGACCCGAAAGACATCGGCGCATCGATCCGACCGCGCATGGTCAAGATTTTTCCGCAGCTCAGGAGCGCTAAGATCGATTTCGCATGGGGCGGGCGTATTGCCATCGTCATCAATCGCGTTCCGGTGATTGAGCGGCTGGCGCCGAACCTCTACGTCTTGCAGGGTTACTCGGGACACGGAGTCAATGCCGCGCACATCGCAGCGGAGATCGTCTCGGATGCGATCTGCGGCACGACCGAGCGGTTCGATCTATTCGATCGCATTCGCCACACGCGGCTGCCGCTGAGCGACCGGTTCGGCAACCAGATGCTGGCGCTTGGGATGCTCTACTATCGCCTACGAGACTTGCTTTAGCTTCGAAAGGCTCGCGTGCGGCCAGAGGCTATTTGAGCTGCGCCATCGACGTTGCGCGTGGCTCTTCACTCCACCCCCGATCACTCCCCGTCGAGAGGAGGGGAGAAGTGGAGGGACGTCTCAACTTCTCGTCACGGCTATCAGCTCAGAAAAGGTAAGCGGGGCATTGCACGTGTGCTTTTCACCCCACTCCTAGCCCCGTGAAGTGGAGGGGCGTGTCAACTTCTCGTCGGCGCTATCAGCTTAGACGCGGTAAGCCGATCGGGCTGTCGACAGTGCGTAATCTGGATGAAGCGAGCAAGTGCTCTGGATGGCCCGGTCAAGCCCGATGATGGAGTGGAGATGCTATCGTCCTCATTCCCCTCCCCCTTGCGGGGAAGGGGTTAGGGGTGGGGGTAACGATTGGAGAAATGATTTTGGAATGAAACGTCAGCGTCATTCCAGACGATGCAGAAACGAATCTCACCATTCCGCTTGGCTCTTCACCCCACCCCCGACCCCTCCCCGTGAAGGGGAGGGGAGGGGAGAAGTGGGGCAACACCCCGCGGTGAAGAAGCGAACCTTGGTGGGAAGTGGCTCGCAACACATAAAGCGGAGCGCTCGGAATAGTCGGCTGCGCGAGTCGTCAGCCACACGAGACAATGAAGACTGCCCGCGATCTGAACGTTACCAACGCAAAAAGCGTGAGCCGATGAGGGCGCCGAGGATGGTCATCACAGCGAAGCCGACCGGATACCACAACGCCACGAACAGCGGGCTGTCGTCGGGGCAGTGACTGGCATAGAGCGTCGCGCCGATGCCTGCGGAGAGCACCCCGCCGATCGCTCCGGCGATCGTGGGATAGGTGGGCGCGCCGGATTTCAACGCATAAAGAACGGCGACGAACGGCGCCAGCGACAGGATCGGGATGATCGTCATGCAGTAGAACGAATTATGTCCGATCATCCGCGCGTGCCACGTATCGGCGGGCACCGAGGCCAATTCGAGAGCAATGCCCAAAAGCAGCAATGCCGGTGCGAGAGCCAGCCACCATAAGCTGCCATCCGGTTTGAAATCGGGACGCGACAGGCAGCGTACGAGGAAAAACGCGGGGATCGCGACGCTCAGCATGACGATGAGCTTGAAAGTGTAGCGCACAGAGGTCGACAAAAGCTCGAAGAAATCCGGCCGCGGTCCAAGCGCCATCATGAAGCCGATCAGCGACAGCAAAGCTCCTGCGCCGACCGCAATGGCGAGCGTCCGCGCGATCGGCGGCTCGACGCTTTTGGCGTCGGCAGCAAGGGCTTTGATGAGGTCGTCGGTCTTCATTCCGCCTTCTCTTGATACATATCGGCCAAACTTTTCAGGCTGCGGTGTAGTGCGACGCGGACGGCGACCTCGGTCATGCCCAGGCGGTCGGCGACATCGCGTGCCGAATGTCCGTCGATGCTGATCGACTGGACAATGTCACGGTTGCGATCCGAAAGGCTGCTCAGCACGCGCTGTACGTCGTAGGCATCGATGGACGCCTGCGGGTCTTCGCCCTCGATGTCGAACTGTTGCAGGTCGATCGCAATCTCCGGACGGCGGCCGCGGCGCCGCAGACCGTCAATCATCTTGTTCCGCGTGATCGCAAGGACCCACGGGCCGAGCGGCATTGCCGGGTCCCAGGTATGCCGTTTCAGATGAATGGCAAGCAGTACGTCCTGCACCACGTCCTCGACATCATCGCGGGGAACGCCGACCCCGGCGAAGCCACGCCGCACAACTCCCCTCAGAAGCTGCGAAAGCTTTTCAAGGAGTACGCGATAGGCGGCCTCGTCGCCCGCGATTGCGGCGCGCATCAGCATCGACCATTCCGCGTCTCGAGCTTTCCGGTCCAAATCTGCGCCTTCAAGAAGCTTCGTCGGCGGACGATAAAACGTTACATCAAGGCAATGGCGGCGCTGCAGGTGCGCCATTGCACGCCGGATATGGCAGAGAGCTGGCAAGGTTCGCAAGATGAGAGGGCGCGAAATCGGCCGCAGGGGATCAAGCGGCGGGCAGCCAAATCCAAAGAATTGCGATGTACGTGAGGCCGTGCAGGAGCTGGTCAAGGCCGAGCGCGCACCAATATTGGCGGTCCGAGAGTTTCCAGCCGTAGTGACGGACGATCTGCTCCTTCGCCCAATCGATGTGGTAGTGAACGATGAATTCGCCTGCGAGCAGGGCTGCCGCCAGCCCGACGGTGCCCGTCGGAAAAAGCAAAAAAACGGGCAAAGTCAGAAAGATATGGATAAAGGCATGGAGCAGCCCGCCACCAGCGCCATAGATTCCCTTCTGGTTATAGATCAGCTGCGGTTGCAGGCCGAAATCCGCGACGGCGTGCTTCGCAAGCAGGTAGGCCATCGCGGCCAGGGCCGAATGTGCGGGTAACATGACGATCCAATACTAGGCTGCGTTGCCGACGGTATGCTCGGCGGAAGTAGAAGGCAGCTCTCAAGGGACCGGTGCTAGGGCAAGCACGAAAACGCGTCTGTTCCCTGCGGAACAGGGGCCCGGAACGGCAATGGCGTCCCGGATCCAGCATTGCGAGAACCGAAGCAACTGCGACCGCCAAAAACTGGGTCCCGGCTCGCTGCTATGCAGCGGCCGGGATGACACCCTGTGAGACGGTCGAGCACTCGGGCGGTCAGTTCACCCGCTGAACCTCGACGAGGTTATCGGAGAACGTCGGCGCGCGGCCGAGCCCCGAGAACGCATCCGACGAGATGCAGTTCACCGAGCCGTCGGAGCGGTTCAGCGACCGCCAATAGCCGAGCGTCGCGACGACGACGCCGTCCGGAACGTCATCGGTTACGCGAGCGACGCCTTCGAAGTCGCCACGATCATTGTAGACGCGCACCGGATCCCCGTCGCGGACGGAGCGCTTCTCAGCGTCACCAGGTGAGATCATCACGAACTGATCGCCCTGTGTTTTGATCTTGTGCGGCTCATTCGCGTAGCACGAGTTCAAGAACGCATGGCTCTTCGGCGAGATGATATTGAGCGAATAGAGCTTGGCGCGCTCGGGGTTTGTCTCGGGCCGCTCGCGCGCCGGGACATAGCCCGGCAGCGGATCGACGTCTTCACCGGATTGATCGCCCTCGTACATGGCGCGGAACGGTCCAGCGACGAAGTTCTTGGCATCGTGCAGCAGGAATTCGACTTTGCCTGAGGGTGTCGGGAACTTGCCCTCGGCGTGCGGCGTGCGCGTATCGGCGGGGCCGACGTCGATCCTGTAAAAGCCGTGCTTCTTGAAGTAGTCCATGTTGATGCCGCCCATCTTTGGGTCGGCCCAGTTGATGTATTCGGCGCAAAGTTCGCTATCGGTCATTTTGAAGACCGGATCGTCGAAGCCCATCTCCTTTGCGAGCAGACGCCACATCTCGCTCGTCGGTTTGCATTCGCCCGGCGGATCGACCGCCTTCTGATTGTAGGTCAGATAGAAATGACCCCACGACCACAGCATATCTTCGGCTTCGCCAGCCATGGCGGAGGGCAGTACGATGTCCGCGTATTTCGCCGTGTCCGTCAGGAAATGTTCGGCGACAACGGTGAAGAGATCCTCGCGCTGGAGACCTTCAACGACTTTGTTGGTTTCGGGGGCTTGCGAAACCGGATTGGTGCAGAAGACGAACAGGCTTTTGATCGGCGGATCGAGTTTCATCCCGCCCGTGAGCGCCGCGCCGAGCCGCAAGTTGTTGATCGCGCGGGTTCCGGGCTTGATCCAATCGGGACGGGCGGCTTTCGCCCAATCGATCGGGAAATCCCAAAGCGGCATTTGCAAGAGGCCGCCGCCGACGTGGCGCCATGAACCGACGAGCGCCGGCAAGCAGCATGCTGCGCGAATGGCCTGTGCACCGCCGGCGCTTCGCTCCAGTGCGACGCCGAGACGGATCACCGATGGCTGCGCCGTCGCGAACTCGCGCGCGAATTTCACAACGTCTGCGGCCTTTACCCCGGTGACGCTCTCGACATATTCGGGCGTGAAGTCTGCCGCGCGCGCTTTCAGTTCGGGGAATCCATACGTGTATTTGTCGATGTAATCCTGATCGACCAATCCCTGCTCGATGATCGAATTGATGAAGCCCATTGCGAGCGCGCCGTCGGTGCCCGGCTTGGGGCAGATGTGCCAGTCGCCGGCTTTCGCCGTGCGCGACCTATAGGAATCGATAACGACGATCTTGGCGCCGCGCTTTTGCGCTTCGAGTACGAACGGCCAGTGATGAAGATTGGTCGAGATCGAATTGCAGGCCCAGATGACGATGAACTTGGAATGGACGAAGCTTTCGGGGTCCACCGCGCCGGTCGGACCGACCGTCAGAAGCCACGCCGTCGAAGAGCCGGAGGCGCAGAATGTCTTTTCGTTGACCGTCGTACCGAGCTTATTGAAAAATGGATCGCCGGAATTGATCCCTTGCACCAGCCCCATATTGCCGAGATAGCTATAGGGCATTATAGCCTGCGAGCCATATTGAGAAATAATCTCGCGCCAGCGTGAGCCGATTTCAGATATGGCTTCGTCCCAACTAATGCGCTTGAATTGCCGCGAGCCTTTCGGGCCGGACCGTTTCAGGGGAAACATCAGGCGGTCCGGGTTGGCGTGATGGTCGGCAAAATCTTTGAGTTTCACGCAGAGGCCACCGCGCGTCATCGGGTGCTCTTTGTTGCCGCGCACTTCGACGAGCTTGCCTTCGATAACCTCGTAGAGCATTGCGCATGTGTCCGGACAATCGTGCGGGCATGCGCCGAAAAATCGGTCGCGCTTCAGCTGCTCGTTCATGTTTCCTCCGCCTGAATCCCTAGCCCGTTTTGGGTTCTTTGCTCATCTGATTTGCCTTAGTCTGGCATCAGAGTGCGCCGAACCCAAGAGAAATTAAAGCCCGTTTAATGACACACCAATGCACAAAGATGTACTCAGAGCATCCACAAAATACTGATTTTCTACGACAATATTCAATTGGCCTTATGTAGAATTGGCATTCGGGCGTTTATTGCCATCATCGTCTCAGAGGATTGCCGTGACGAGATCATTGTTTCCCGATCGACGCGTTATCTGGCTACCGGTCGAGACGGCCTGGAGCCGTCCGACAAAGGCGGTTGTGCATTGCTGCGCCTCGATGGCGAAGGCTCTTGAGTTCGAATGCGCTCGGCACGACGACCCCTTCGAGTGTCCGGATGCGCTCGTGATCTACAACGAAGTTCTGGACGAGTATGGATTGATCATCCACGACGGAACGGCGTCGTATCTTCTGATCGACTGCTGTCCGTGGTGCGGCATGCGGCTGCCGGCAAGTGCGCGGGACAGATGGTTCGATGCGGTGGACGCGCTCGGTCTGTCGGACAGCCTCGCATTGCCCGCTGCATATCGCACAGGAGAGTGGCGGCGGCGGGT
>JAICLG010000125.1 GCA_025927515.1 Hyphomicrobium sp. | reverse complement strand
TCTGGTCGACGGCTTTGAAGTAGCCTTCGAGCGTGCCGTAGAAGGCAACGCCGCCGGCTGTCGTCAGAGCACCTGACCAGACCGAGAACTGCTCAGGCTTCGACCAGACGATCTTGCCCTTGCCTGCATCCCAAGCGATGAAGTTACCCATACCGCCGTGGCTGTCCGGAGCCGGGAACATGGAGAGCGTGGCGCCAACGTAGGGCTGACCAGCCGTATACGAGACCTTGAAGGGTTCGTAGTCCATGCAGACGTGGTTCGTCGGAACGTAGAACAGACCAGTCAACTTCGAATACGAAGCCGGCTGCATGTCTTTCGAGCCGAGGGCCGCAGGGCAGATACCCTTCGTGTTGACGTCCGCACCCTTGCCATCGTGGAAAGTACCATATTTTTCGACGAGTTGTGGACGGCCGTAGTTCGGGCTCGACTTGTCCATATCGATTCCCGTTGCCCAGTTGACCTTGGGGTCAAATTTTTGAGCGACGAGAAGCTCGCCAGTTTTGCGATTGAGGGTGTAGCCGAAGCCATTGCGGTCGAAATGCACGAGTGCAGGGACCTTCGAACCACCAACATCAATCTCCGCGAGAATGTTCTCGTTGACGCCGTCATAGTCCCACTGGTCGAATGGCGTCATTTGGTAGGCCCACGCGGCGACGCCCGTGTCGGGATTGCGCGCGATGATCGACATTGTCCACTTTTGATCGATCGGCTTGCCATCCGGTCCCGCACGCTGGGAAGGATTCCAGGTCGATGGATTTGCCGTCCCGTAATAGATGAGGTTGGCTTCGGGGTCATAAGACCAGCCGCCCCACATCGTTCCGCCGCCGATCTTCCACTGATCGCCGTTCCAGGTCTTGATGGACGAGTCCTTGCCGACGGGCTTGCCGAGCGACATCGTCTTCTCGGGATCAAAGAGAATTTCGTTGTCTGGCCCAACTGAGTAGGCCTTCCAAACGAGTTTGCCCGTGTTCAAGTCATAAGCGGTGGCGCGGCCCTGTACGCCAAATTCGGCGCCGGAAATTGCCGCGATGACCTTGTCCTTGACGATCAAAACCGCGTTGGTCGAGGTTTCGCCGCGCTTTGGATCGCCATTTGTGGCTTTCCAAATCTCTTTGCCGGTCTTGGCATCGAGCGCAACGACCGTCGTGTCGGCCTGCTGCATGACGATCTTGCCTTCGGCGTAGGCAAGACCGCGATTGACCGTGTCACAGCACATCACTGCAATGACGCTCGGATCCTGTTTCGGCTCATACTTCCAAATGATCTTGTTTTCGTCGTTGAGATCGAGCGCAAAGACTGTATTGGGAAAAGGCGTGTTAATGTACATCACGTCGCCGATCACGAGTGGAGATCCCTCATGACCGCGCAAGATGCCGGTCGAAAAGGTCCACGCGACCTTCAGCTCGCCGACATTCTTCGTGTTGATCTGATCAAGGGTCGAATAGCGGGTTGCGCTATAATCTCCTGATTGCGACGCCCACCCATTTGGATCGGCCTGAAGTTTGGTCACGTCTGAGTTAGCCAGAGCGGGCAACGACAGCGCCGCTGTCGAAACCAGGACTGCTCCCATAAGTCTTTTCATTCGAGATTTCCTCCAAGACAAAACATTCGTCACCGCGCCTGCGTTCGCCGCATGAGCGGCTTTGGCCGTGTCGTGAAGCTTCGAGCGATTGAACTGATGTCGCTATCAGTTCACGAAATCTCACGGCGCCGTTAGGTTAGGCATCTTGGATTTGAAGTTCATAGAACCAGGCGGAAGCCTTTTGATGGTACCGCAGGGTGTCCAAACTTTTGGCAATCTGGGCGAGGCGCGCAATTGCTCAGTGCTCGTCGTATCTCGCGATCCCGCAGTCGTTTCAGACTACGGTCGAAGAAGTTGTGGCCTCATGAAATATGAGCACAGTGGACCTATAAGCCGGCAGGAACTACACATACGTTGAATAGAAATGATCCGAAGGCGTATTTTTTAGCATAGGACACACCGTGACATTGCTCATGAAGCTTTCTCGTCGCGATGACGTGGGCCTGCAGCATCAGGTCTTCGAGCAGATCCGATCCATGATCCTCGACGGAACAGTGAAGTGCGGTGCGAAACTGCCGGCGACGCGATTGCTAAGTGAAACGCTTGGCGTCTCGAGAAATACGATTTCCTTGGCTTATGCCCGGCTCGCCGATGAGGGCTACATCGAAATGCGTGAATCTGTCGGAACGTTCGTTTCGTCACAGATACCCGACTTGGCGCTTCTTCCCGCCAATGCTTCCGATGTATCCTCGCATTCCCTCGATGGTCATTTTACAATATTGGGAGGCGCTAGCATTGCCGCCGAGGTGCGGTCCCAGACCTTAATCAATCCACACCGACGGCCACTATGCGCCGACTTCTGGGTTGGCCGCCCCGCAGCCAAAAGTTTCCCGCTCAAGACATGGTCCAAGTTAATCCATCGCCGCTTGCTCTCTGCCGGAGGGGCATTGACCGAGTACAAGGACCCTGCCGGATTGCTGGATTTGCGAAAAGCGATCATCGAACATTTGCGCGCGTGGCGAGGAATAACTGCCCACGAGGATCAGATTATCATCGTCGGTGGTTGCCAAGACGGCCTTAATCTCGTCTGCCGCATGATGATGGTCCGAGATGGATCTGCGATCGTCGAAACGCCCTGCTATCAAGGCGCCGCGTACCTGTTTGAGAGTTTTGGAGCCAGACTTCACCCCATTCCGGTCGACGCAAAGGGTCTGGTGACGTCGATGTTGCCCGACGTGGCGAATTCGATCGCCTATGTCACTCCCTCTCATCAATATCCGCTAGGCGTGACACTCGCGCTCGATCGCCGGATAGAGCTTCTTGCATGGGCCGCGCGAACCCATTCCTATATTCTCGAGGATGACTACGACAGCGATTTCAGATTCAGCGGGCCACCAATTACTGCTCTCAAAGGCTTGGACCGTGCCGGCCGCGTCATCTATCTCGGCACCTTTTCTAAGTGCATCGGCGCTGGAATTCGCGTCGGTTACGTCGTCATTCCCAGGGGCCTGGAAGATAGCGCCAGGCATTTCAAGACGCTCATGAACAATGGCCAGCCCTGGCTGGAGCAAGCGGCATTGGCCGATTTCATGAAAGATGGCTTTTATGAAAGCCATCTGCGTCGGATCAGACGCCTTTACCTCAACAGGAGAAACGCTCTTCTTGACTCCCTGAAACGACACTTTGGCTCAAACGAAGTTCTCGGCGCGGAAGCTGGCATGCATCTCGTCTGGCGTATTCCAAAGCATTTGCCATCTGCGCACGAGATTGAAACGATCGCTCTCTCGGTCGGGGTCGGGGTCTACACGGTAAGTTCCGGCGGAGCCGCGGATTTATGTCCGGCGGCGGAAAACGACCGTCTTCTCGTTCTCGGCTTTTCCTCGCTAAGCGAACAAGAGATCGAACTCGGGATATCGCGTTTGGCGCAAGCCTTGGCAAAGATAAATCCGCTGGCGATTACACGTAGCTCGGCCCATTTGCCAAAAGGCGAAATACGTCCTCGGTCAAAGGGCGAAGCCTCACAAAAGCAAAAGCGCGCACTTGATAGGAGAATGCTTGCTTAACCGCGGGCTCTCTCCGACGTGCTAAGATCGAATACTGGACTGAGGAGGATGCTGGCAAAGCGGCGGATTCTCTGCGTTCGCTCGAAGCATACAAAATTTCCAGATTTAATTTGTTTCAATGTGTTGAGCTTGGGTAGCAGTTCTGCTTGCCTAGAAATTTTAGACAAGTGCGGTATTCAGTTTTCAGCTTGAATCTCGGAACTCCGGATAAGGCCCAGCATCATCTCGACAAGAATGGCCGGATTTGCCGGCTTTGCTAGATATGGAACATCGCGAAGCGGGTCATCGAAGTCAGCCTTTCGGTATCCGCTGTAAATGATGAAAGGTATGTCACGTTCCTTGAGGCGCTTGTAGAGAAGAGAACTATCGCCATCGGGAAGCGCATGATCAAGGATAGCGCCCGATAGACCATCGTGTTCAACGATGATCAGAGCGTGACGAAGTGTGTTTGTCGTCGTCAGTTGAGCGCCGGTGTGTTCGAAAGCCAGTGAAATATCCATGACGATAAGAGGTTCGTCCTCAACGATGAGGAGCGATCGCCCCATAAACGATGGGCGTTCCATTGAAGATTAGCCTTTAGCGCGGCTAAGCGCGACTGCCAGAGGCAGGCGGCCTCTTCGGGCCGCTGGTGTCCTAAGCGTCGATCAATCCTCATACGCGCAGCAATCGTAAATGATCGACTGGGAAAGGCCAAAGCCAGATAGCTGATCCGAGCTCGGTGCTGCGTATGCCCAGAACGTATCATGCGCAACCCTGCAAGTCCTGAAATCTTTGGTACGGTGCGAGTCGTCGACTAGGGTCAATGTTCTTTGGACGTCCCGCCCGATTCAAATTGGGATCGATATTGACGCTTTAGGTTCGCGGCCCGAAATCTCGTTCGATTTCAGCGATGAGGCAAATGCTACCGGAAAATTGCGTGCGCTCAAGGGAACCGGTGGCAAACAGCAGGTGATGGACGCAGGATTTTGCTGGTTTCCGTGCGCGTAATCACATCGGCATCGCCCTTAGGTATGACAGTGTAGATCCCTAAATATCTGCGAGATATACTTTACAAAAAGAATATTTTTGAAATTATAAGTTCTATTCTTGCGAATATTCAAAGTATACATCTGAGTACTTATGTGAGTTTTATTTCAAAAATACACGAAAAAACTTAATTTGAACACTATTTCTATCTACAACATCATTCGGATGGTTTGGATAAATCTTTGTTCTCATCGTTCTTTTTCAAGGAATATTTAAGGAGAAATTTCCCCATGGCAGATAATAACGCCGGCGGCATGCGCTCTGAAATCGCGACCAAGTGGTCCAAAATCAGCGCTCAGGAAGTCTCAGCTCTCAAAACGACGGACGACCTCGTTTCCCAGGTTCAGTCCAAGTATCAGCTGGATAAAACTCAGGCTCAAAAGGACGTGGACGCTTTCGCCAATGGTCGACAGCTCTAGTTTTTGCGTCGTTGTCGACACGTCGCTCCTAGCAGATCGCTAGGGGCGGCGACGACCTACTTCAACGCAATCTGGAGGATGTCATGCAGGAGCGAACAACACGCAAGTCCGTAACGTTTCTCCATCCCTTCATGCTTGCGGGCATCGACAAGAAATTGGAACCCGGAATTTACGACGTCGAGACCTGCGAAGAGCTCATCGAAGGATTATCGTTCGTTGCCTATCGGCGCGTATCAACCACCATCGTTGTGGCTGTGGAAGGGTACGGGCACGCTGCGAGACAGGTGGTTGCAATTGATCCGATGGATCTTGAAATTGCCCAGAAGACTGACGCGCTCGAAGCAGGCATGGCGTAGGGCCGTACTTATTGTTTCGCCGTCGAGGAGCTTTGATATGGAAAGTGAATACGTCCGAGTGAGCGAGGGGCCAGAGAGCGCGTGGATGGTGCTCCGAGGGCCGCACCGCAAAAGCGTACTGAGCTTCAAGGTAAAATCACACGCCGTTGCATTTGCGCGGGCAGTGTCTTTTTCCCGCAAGCTGACGCTCTTCATCGATGATAGATGCGGGGTCGCGATCCGCCAATCACCGACTAGTCTGACTTACCCCACAGTCCTCAACTGATGAAAGTATGCGCGAAGGCGGTCGATAGCGCGGTATTGCGCCATTCGATCGTAGTAGCCATGTATACGCCATGTGGAATTATCCGAAGAGTGCCCTGCATCAGGCAGCAATTGATGCGATGAAACCGGAACTTGATATCGCAGCCGCTAAGGCAATGGCCGCTCAGAGCAAGTTACGTCGGGCGAGCGATGCCGTGCAGGCATTGAAGGAGCATGAGGCCGAAAAGATTGCCACCCGCGCGAAGACGGCCCGTTTACGAGCCGAGCGCTTGGCTCGGGCCGCCGAGGTTCAATCTCCTTCTCTGGCGAAGAGTGCACGGAAATAATCGATCGCAAGATGGTGCTAGCTGGCGACCACCGGCGGGGTTCATTCGAGACGTGAGGAAACTATGCCTATCGTCACAACCGCCGTGCTTACGTTCGTTATCCTCATCGCCATCGGAATCATTATTGGCTTGTTCTTCAACCGTCGCGGCCGTAGCTGGCTCGGCCGTCAAGTCGCCGACGCCACCGGGGTGGGCGATATAACCTACTGTCTTGTCGGAATCGCGGGCTCGTTCATAGGCTTCCACGTCGGCGTTATTCTGGGATTGTTACCCACGCTGACGCTCTATCTCGCGGCGGTGGTTGGCGCTGCGGTGACGCTATGGCTGTGGCGCGGACGGTGAACGTCACGCAACGATAGCCTCTCATTCTCCCAGAGTTTTTCAGGCGTCATGACGATGCTTTCGTGGAGCGTTATCAACCCATTCAGCGCAAATCGTTTAACCCCAAGAGATTTCGTTCTCCGTTCGCTGAAGCTTCAATGATGCCGATATTCATAAGGCGAGCGACCATCATGTGGGGTCGTGCCTCAAGGCTCTCCCGAACATCGGCCGCCTAATCAGCTTTGTTCGCGATGCGCCGCTAATTCTAGGACATTATCACCCGGGACGTTTACGGCGGAGAAGTGGGATACTTTGTTGGCGTCGCAGACGTATATCCACTTTGCGTCGAAAAGCTCGCCATCGCGCAAAAAGCCGAGAACAGCGCCTTTGACAGAGCGCCAAAAAAGGGTTGGTGGCAGATCCGTTCCAAGTTTTACCCAATTGGGCTCGACATATTCTCCGACAGGCTTCCAGTGAATCATCGTTTTCCTTCCTCACATCACGACGCCAGCTGATCGCCTACGTAGCGCATCATCCAGCGATATCATCTTTTAGGTGTTCGTCCTACGAGCAATCCGATAACTGGCCGATGCAGCCTGAATGCACGATACGCGCTTTGGCAGCGCGATCTCGACGACCAGTGTGCTCGCCGAATAATACGCCCGCCGAGCGATTGCAGGTCGGTGAAATTTGGGAAATTGATCGGCACCCGATGATGGAATCTATCGAAATTTTGGGCGGTGCGCGGCCGCCACTAAAGATGAACTCTGTGGAGTGCGTAAGCGGATTAGGGCGACAATGTCGTGCAATCCTTGTTGAACGGGTTGCTAGCGTTTTCGCGCACGAACAGCGTCGCCGAATGGCACCTCCCCAACTTCGGTACCATCCTCCGTATTTATGATTATCGACCTTTGCAGTTGTAGACCCTTGCCTGCTTTAAGAGTCATGCAGACCAGCTCGATCGCCGAATCGATCGCTTCTTGGCGAGCAGCTGAATGATCTGGATGATGGCTCCCTTCAAAATCTTCTGTAACTTCGTCACCGGTCCGCACGTGAAAGAAGTATTTGCGCAGTCGCACGTTCGTCGAGTTCACCACGGCAATGTTTCCGTCGACGCCCTGGGGGTGCGAGCTGGCCGCGCCGTCAGCAGAAGGAAGATCATGGATCAGGCTGGCACTGATGGAATTCAGCAAATGTAACGACTCGTGCAAAGTCGCTGGCGTGTCGCCGACATCGTCGGCCGTGGCCTGCTTCACCTCCGCCGCAATCTGCACAATCTCCACCGCCTGCGCGACGGTAAGAGATGAGCTGGCGATCAGGCCGTGAATCAGGCTTTCAACCAACAATAGTGCGGCGTGGCCGTGGGGATCAGGCTCTGTCGCACCGTCGCCGGTCCCGTCGGATCGGCTTTGTTTCTTATTCACGTCGGAACTCCTGACTGGGCGGGAGCACATGTCTCTCAGCCGCCGGGGCCCAATTCAGCCGACGATATGACGGGGTGTATCAGCCCCTAGATAACCGACGCATTACACAGATCAACATTAGACATTAACTTTCGACAATATCAAATAATGTTCGCATGTGGGTATATGTGACATGGGTAACCGCTTCATCGACAAGCTCTCGAGTTTCGGCCAGCTCGAACCCGATGATATCGGGCGCCTATCCGCCGCCACGTCTGAGCCGCAAAGCTATACCCAGCGTCACGACCTGATCCGCGAGGGTGATCGCCCAGGGCACGTGTTCGTGATCCTGGAGGGGTGGGCTTGTCGCTACAAAATTCTCCCAAGCGGTACGCGGCAGATTTTGGCCTTCCTGATGCCAGGAGATTGCTGCGACTTACACGTCGGCCTCCTTGAGGAAATGGACCATTGCATCCAAACCATCACCCCTGCACGGGTGGCAACCATCTCGCGCGCTGAGATGGATGCGATGATGAGCGAGAGTCCGAAAATTGCAAAGGCCCTGTATATCGCGCAGCTCGTCGATGAAGGCACGATGCGCGCGTGGATCACGAGCATGGGCCGTCGGACCAGCATCGAACGGGTCGCTCACTTAATGTGTGAGCTC
>JAICLG010000164.1 GCA_025927515.1 Hyphomicrobium sp. | reverse complement strand
GGGTTTCGGTATCGATCTGCTGCGCCTCGATGCGGTGCGCGTCGGAAAACGCGATGCCTCGCAAAGCGGATTTGCGGAACCCGCAAGTTCGCCGTTTCGCAATCCGGCGGCGCTCGTCGATCGCCTCGTCAATCGTTTCGGTAGCGATGCCATCACGGTTTTACAGCCGCGCGCCAGTCACATTCCCGAACGGGCCGAGGTGCGCTTACCGGCTCTTGAAGCTTTGGTTGTGGCGAATACTTGGCACGTCGCCGACACACAACCATCATCTTCTCCGAAAAGTGCGCTTCGTCCTGCCTTCCTGCTCGCACGGCCCGAGCCGATCGCCGTGATCGCCGAAGTTCCGGATGGCCCCCCGGCACAGTTCATCTGGCGCCGCGTCGAACGTCGCGTCGCACGCGCCGAAGGCCCCGAACGCATCGCGCCCGAATGGTGGCGCACGCTGTATCTCGATGATGGACAGAAGCAACCGCGCACACGCGATTACTACAAGATCGAAGATCAAGCGGGCGCGGCATACTGGGTGTTCCGGCACGGACTTTTCGCGGGCGAAGAGGCGAGCGGACCGCCGTCGTGGTTCCTGCATGGATTGTTTGCGTAAGGAGTCTGGCGAATGTCGCGCCTCTATGCCGAGCTCCAAGTCACGACCAATTTTTCTTTTCTGCGTGGCGCTTCCCATGCAGAGGAACTCGTCGAGCAGGCGAAGGAACTCGGCCTTTCCGCCCTCGCGATAACCGACCGCAACACGCTCGCGGGCGTCGTGCGCGCGCATGTGGCGGCGAAGGATAAAGAGAACGGCAGCCCGCTTCGTCTCGTCATCGGCACGCGCCTCGATCTCGAAGATGCGCCGAGCCTGCTCGTCTATCCGACGGACCGTGCCGCTTACGGCCGCCTCTGCCGCTTGCTTTCGCTCGGGCAACGGAGAGCCGAAAAAGGCAAATGCATTCTGCATCTCGCCGACGTCGCCGCGCACGCGGAAGGCCAGATCTTTATCGCGCTTCCGCCCGACGATTGGGACTGGCGTGAAGTTACTCGAACATCCAAGCCCAGAAGTGCGCAGATTATTCGCCTCGATGCGGCACGCGCCTCATCCTCAGATTCCCCGCTCCCTCCCGGGGAGGGGTTACGGGTGGGGGGCCACAATACGCGTTGCCTTCACCCCACCTCCGACCTCTCCCCGTCAAGGGGAGGGGAGAAGCAAGCCTCACCGGATATTGCCTCCACTTCCTCTCCCCCCTTGCGGGAGAGGTGGCGCGAAGCGCCGGAGAGGGGTGCCGCAAACGCCGACGGCCTCATCTCCCCGCCTCATCCAGACGAGAGCCGCATCATTCCCTCTCCCCGTTCTTCACGGGGAGAGGGTCAGGGTGAGGGGCAGCAGCATCGAGACTCCCTTGAGCACTCTCTGCATCGAATAAAATCCACGCTCGGAAATGCGCCGCTCTACCTCGCAGCCTCGCACACTTACCACGGCGATGATCGTGCGCGCATCGCAGCGCTGGCGGAGCTTGGCGAAAGATGCAGCACACCCATCGTCGCAACGAACGACGTGCTCTACCACGAGCCCAGCCGGCGTCGGCTGCAAGACATCGTCACCTGTATCCGTGAAAAGACGACGCTCCGCGAAGCCGGACTGCGGCTCGAAGCCAACGCCGAACGGCACATCAAAAGCCCGGAAGAAATGGCGCGGCTCTTCAAGGGTTACGAGCAGGCGCTCGCCCGAACACTCGATATCGTCGAAACCTGCACCTTCTCACTCGACGATCTCAAATACGAATATCCCGACGAACCGGTGCCACCGGGATCGACACCGCAGCAGCATCTGGAAAACCTCGCATGGGAAGGCGCGAAGGAACGCTTTCCGGATGGCATCTCGGACAAAATCCGAAAAGCCATAGAAAAAGAATTGGCGCTCATTCGGGAATTGAAATTCGCACCCTATTTTCTGACCGTTCACGACATCGTTGCTTTCGCGCGCTCCAAAGACATCCTCTGTCAGGGGCGCGGCTCGGCGGCTAATTCCGTGGTTTGCTATTGTCTTGGCATCACGGCAGTAAATCCAACCGAGGTCGATCTCCTGTTCGAGCGATTCATGTCGTCGGCGCGCATCGAGCCGCCCGACATCGACGTCGACTTCGAGCACGAACGGCGCGAGGAAGTCATCCAATGGATTTACAAACGTTACGGCCGTGACCGCGCGGGCCTCGCAGCGACCGTCATTTCATATCGCTCCCGCTCCGCCGTTCGCGACGTCGGCAAGGTGTTCGGACTATCCGAAGATACGATCTCCGCGCTCGCGGGAATGGTGTGGGGCACGGATCACAAGGGCGTCCCTCCCGAAAAAAATGTTCGCGAAGCGGGGCTCGATCCCGCCGAGCCGACGTTGAAGGAGGCAATGAAACGCGCCCAGGAATTGATGGGCTTTCCGCGTCATCTCTCGCAGCACGTCGGCGGCTTTGTCCTGACGCGCGGCCCTTTGGTCGAGGTCGTGCCCGTCGGCAATGCCGCGATGGAAGACCGCACGTTCATCGAATGGGACAAGGACGACATCTCGGCGTTAGGGCTTCTGAAAGTAGACGTTCTCGCGCTCGGCATGCTGACCTGCATCCGCAAAGCCTTCGAGCTGATCGAGAAGCATCACGGTGAGCGCCGCACGCTCGCCACCGTGCCGCGCGATGACGAAGATACCTACGACATGCTGTGCGCCGCGGATTCCATCGGCGTCTTCCAGGTCGAAAGCCGCGCGCAGATGAATATGCTGCCGCGCCTGAAGCCGCGCAATTTATACGATCTCGTCATCGAGGTCGCGATTGTGCGTCCGGGTCCGATACAGGGCGACATGGTGCATCCATATTTGCGCCGCCGCGAAGGAACGGAAAAGGAGGTCTATCCATCCCCGGCTCCGGATTACGGTCCGCCCACCGAGTTGCAGAAAATTCTTGGAAAGACGCTTGGCGTGCCGCTGTTCCAGGAGCAGGCGATGCGCATCGCCATGGTCGCCGCGAAATTCAATGATCAGGAAGTCAATGATCTTCGCAAGGCCATGGCAACGTTCCGCCGCGTCGGCACCATCGGTCTTCTCGAAGACAAGATGATATCGCGGATGGTCGAGCGCGGTTACGACCGGGACTTCGCGACGCGCTGCTTTTCGCAAATCAAAGGCTTCGGCGAATATGGCTTTCCCGAAAGCCACGCCGCGAGCTTCGCGTTGCTCGTCTATGTTTCTGCCTGGATCAAATGCCATTATCCCGCAGCGTTCGCGTGTGCGCTTCTGAATTCGCAGCCAATGGGCTTCTACGCTCCGGCCCAGATCGTCCGTGATGCCGCAGAGCATAACGTCGAAGTCCGCGCCGCCGACGTCAGCTTTTCGGCGTGGTACTCCACTTTGGAAGAAACGGCGGACGGCAAACCCGCACTCCGCCTCGGCCTCCACCTGATCGACGGCCTGAAGGAAGATGACGTCACAGGTTTAACCTGCGCGATTGGAATTCCCTCTCCCCGCGCACGGGGAGAGGGTCAGGGGCGAAAACAAATTGAGTGCATGCTGTCGCCCCTCACCCCAGCCCTCTCCCCATGCCAAGTGCGGGAGCATGGGGAGAGGGAGAATGGCGGAGCGCTTCAGGATCATGCTTCACGCGGCAGAATAAGCGTCCACGTTCTCGAAAAGCTCGCGGCGGCCGATGCGTTTCGCTCGCTCGGGCTCGATCGGCGCCAGGCGTTATGGGAGGTGAAAGCTCTGGCCAAAGCGCCGCCTCTGCCGCTGTTCTCCTGGAGCGCGGCGCGCGAAACCGGCAATGAAGCCGAGGTGCGCTTGCCCGAGATGGCGCTCTCCGAGCATGTCGTCAACGATTATCAAACGCTGCGGCTTTCTCTCAAAGCCCATCCCATGTCGTTTCTGCGCGACGATTTCCGACGGGCAGGCGTCCTCTCCTGCGAGGATTTGCGTGCAGTAAAAGACGGCGCTCGCGTGCAGGTCGCGGGCGTCGTGCTGGTCAGGCAGCGGCCGGGGACGGGCAACGCCATCTTCATGACGATCGAGGACGAGACGGGCAACGCCAACGCCGTCATCTGGCCGAACACGTTCGAGCGCTATCGCAAGGTCGTGATGACGGCGCGGCTGATCGAAATTCACGGGCGCCTGCAGAAGCAGCCCGGAGAATATGCGGATATCATTCACGTCGTCTCGGCGAAGCTCCTCGACCGGAGCGATTGGCTGCTGCGCCTTTCCGAATGGGCTGCGGATATGAAGGCACCACTTGCCAATGCGGACGAGGTGCTGCACCCCGATCCTGGTTCCGCGCATCCGAACCGCGCCGACAAGAGAGCGCATCCGCGCTTCTCGCGCCCGAAGCCACGCCATCCCCGCAACGTACGAATCATTCCGAAATCGCGCGACTTTCATTAGCGCAAAAGAAAACGCCACCGCACCTCTGCCGTGCGATGACGTTGAACTGACGATAAGTGAATCGCAGGAATTACTTGCAGGCCGTCTGCGTCGAGCGGCACTCGGTCAGGAAGGTGGTGGGCGCGCACGTCGTGTGGACCGGCCCTTTTGCCTTCAATCCCTTGTGATCGATGATGTTTGCGAGCCCATGCGTCGACATGATAACCGCCAAGTCGTGCGTCAGGCCATCACCGATGGCGCCAACTCTCATGCAGCTTCCGGCCTCCGCCGTTACCGACGCCGCGCACAATACTGCAGCCGCAGCCAAGACGAGTTTCAACGAACGCATTTGCCCCTCCAAAGGTCTAGGATCGATATCCGGGCCGAAAACTAGTCGAGCCGAAAATCCCCGGCAACAGAGCGGGCGGCTTAGAGGCCTCTCCGGATGCAAGGAATCGGAAAGCGTGCCGCAATTGCCACTAGTTCTGGCAAATACCTTGCTTATGGTGAGAAAAGCATCATCGATGTAGACTTGGATGGCTATGCAAAAATCCGCGGCGCCCGCCACGGGCAGTTTTGACATCAACGACATCGCAGCCTCGCTCCCGGCGACAGCGACGACTCTGCTCGTTGACCGCTATTTGACCGACAAACCCTCGGCAAGCACCCGGGTATTTCGGGTCTACAAGCCGACGCCACCCCACTATCACGTGAATTCCGACGAATACCTCTTCGTACTCTCCGGACGCGGCACGTTCTGGATGCAGGACCCGGAGTCGGTCGCCGAGTTCAAACCCGGCCAGCTTCTCTTTTTCGAGCGCGGAACGGTGCATGCGCTGCCGGAGATCCTTGAAGAACCCCTGGTGTTCCTCTCGATTGATGCGCCCCGCCGCGATCCCAAGGACATTGTTTTTGTCGATCCTAACGATGGCACCCCCGAAAGCTTCATTCAGCAAAGCCCCAATCCTTGATCTGCCAAATCGTGGACCATTACGCGCGCCGCACCAGGGCCGCGAGCACGAGAGAAATCATGGAGCCGAGCTGACAGATGGCGCCGGCGGCATGTGAATACTCCCATCGTTGTCTGAGCGTCTGCCAGTTTACAGGTATCGTCGTCCAGTTGTCGGTCGCGACGTTCGCCGGATAGGTGAATGTCCAGAACAGTGCCTGGGCAGCGGCAAGACATACGAGCGCTATCCACCCGAATATTCGCACATCGCGATCATTCTGCGACAGAACGATCACCGCAACAATTGCAATCAGCTGAACCGCAAGCACGAAGGCAAGGCGATCCCAGCCGCTGTAGATGCTCTGGACGACGAAGTAATCGTCACGGGAAAGTTGGATTTTGTTCGAAAGCTCGAAGAGATGAGCGAGCGCCCCGCCCAATGCGATCGCCGTGCTGAGCAAAGCTATGGCAAGCGCGAATTTCAAAAAGGATGCATGTGACATGCGGTGCAACGCTAAGATTCGCGCATCGGTTCCGGGCCGCAAAAAAGCGGCGATGAACGTTCAATGCTTCACTGGGATCGACGATTGCAGTCCATCGGCCCCCATGTAGACCACAAAGAGCCGCATCGTGTCCGTTCCGGTGTTCCGTCCGTTGTGCGGAACATTCATCGCCTCGGCGACGGAATCCCCCTTCTTGTATGTTCGTTTGCCTCTCGCTCCATAATCAACCGTGAGTTCACCTTCGAGCACGAGTCCAACCAGCGGAACACCGTGCTTGTGCCAACCCGTCTCGGCGCCGGGAGCCATCGAGACGATGACCGTCGTCACCTTTGCCGGTGAGCCGGTTGGGTAAACGATGGGTTCATCCATCACCGTTTTGCTCGTCGAAAGAAGGGTCGTAACGTGCGTCGTCGGTTGAAGCGCGCTCGCAGCAGTCGCCAAAGCAGCCAATAGCGCGACGCCGCCCGCGCTCAGCGCAATGTGCAGGTATTTCAAATTGGACATGTCGGTCTCTCCAACATTGCTTTAAGGATCGGCGGCACGTTACCGTCCTTTGGTCATCCGCCGCTACAATACCGGCCGCCTGCTATCTGGAGCCTTGATGATTTCCCGAGTGCTAACTGCTTTATGTCTGTTGCTTACGGCATCGGCGGCTATTGCGCAGGAAAGCAGGCCGCCGCCGGAAGCGGCATCCGGAACGACGCCGAAGTCGCTCGTCGTCGCGGACCGGCACATGGTCGTCGCCGCAGAGCCGCTGGCCGCGGAAGCGGGCCGCGCGATCCTGCGCCAGGGGGGCTCAGCCGCGGACGCCGCGATCGCGACGGAACTCGTGCTCGGTCTCGTCGAGCCGCAGTCTTCGGGCCTCGGCGGCGGCGCCTTCCTCGTCTACTGGGACGCCAAGACGCGTTCGCTTGCAACGTTCGACGGCCGTGAGGCGGCCCCCGCCGCCGCGAAGCCGGATCGCTTCATGCGCAACGGCAAGCCGATGCCATTCGAAACGGCGGTTCTGTCGGGCCTGAGCGTCGGCGTTCCTGGGCTTCTGCGCACTTTGGAG
>JAICLG010000060.1 GCA_025927515.1 Hyphomicrobium sp. | reverse complement strand
CCTCCGGCGGTCGAATAGGTCGGCGCCAGGCGGATTCGCGTGCTGAAAGGCGCTCCTAGATGAGGATTAGGACCGCAAACGTGCGCGAGGCTGTCACGCGGATAAGCTTCGTGTGCGTTGCAAAAAAAACGGAGAAAATTTTCCCTCGCCTTGCTGCGACCAGCAGCATCACTTCGGAGGGTTGAAAGGCGGATCGAGGTTTCCCAAATCCAAAGCTAGCGTAGACTAAACCCCCTCGCTGGACGACCGGCGTGCGAATGCTCATAGGGGACGGCCCCATCCCGATTGGAGATGGCTCATGGCGTCCGCTTTGCAAATCCACTCATCAGCTTCGTCGTCGTCGCTTCAGTTTGAGTGATGAAGATGCCGTGTGACTTCAGAGTGTATGGCAAGACATACCGCGAGTACTTTGTGCTCCGGAATATGAAGCCCGTCGGGCCCGAGATTGGCCGGCTGGGCGACGCCGTCTTGCACGAAGTGCTCGAAGATCAATGGGGGCGGCATTATCGCTATGTCGGTGTCTGTCCTTCGGCGCGTGGCGCTTGGGCGGATCGTTTGAATCCGGGAGAGTTCATCCTGCCTCCGGGCATCGTCTATCGCATGCTGAGCGGAGCAAAAACGGCTCGTCGGGAACGCTCGTCTTTCCTGACGTGGCTTCTCGCCCTTGCAGGGCGGCGGCGTGCAGCAGACCCAAGCGCACCGTACGAAGCCGAACCGGGGTTGAGCCGGCGACACGCGCGGCGTGATGTAGATGTAGCGTCTCCACGAGGCGTGAGCTTTTCGATCGGGCGCGTGAGACCGTCGCAGTCACGGAAAAAATGATGAAAGTTGCCACGTCGGCGTAAGGGCAGGGCGGCGGAATCCGCTCTTCTCTCCGGGCGCGTTTTGACGAACACGGGCGACGGTCCGGGCCTGTCAGGGTTTGGATCGTCGCCGACATAAAGAAGGATTGGGGAACGGTCTTGCCGCTCTCGCACTGATTGCCCGTCATGGCGTCGACCTGCGGCCGCGCTTGGGCAGATTACCGTGAGATGTTGGCTGGCGTATCCGCTTTAGTGCGCGGCGCTGATACCCGCGGCATTCCGGATCTTCTCGTTCGAACGATTTTCAATTTCCAGCAAGTTCGCGACCACGCGAAAATGCTTCATGATCTCTTCGGAAATGTCGTGGTCGAGCCCGATTTTATCCATGGCGTGCGACATACACAAAAGCCACGCGTCCCTTTCCGCAGGCCCGACTTCGACATGACGGTGCATCTCGCGCACATCCGAATGTCCGTGCTTCTCGGTGTAAAGTTTCGGCCCTCCGAAAAACCCGACGAGGAAGTTAAACTGCTCGATGCGCGAATGAGCGACGCCATGACCACGGAGGTGCAATATGTTCAATATTTCACCCTCCGGCTCGTTTTCGATGATGTCATAGAACGTCTCGACGAGATCACGAAGAACGGGCGCGCCGCCCATGCGCGTATAGAGTGATTCACTGGCCATCATGCTTCATCCTTTCCTGGAATTTGACCTGGGAAATGTTCCGCGCCGAAAGCGCAAGGGCGCTGCAAAGGATCACCGTGCGATATGACCGCAATCGGAAAAGATAGTAGCGGCGTCTGCATCAGCGAAGCACCGTCGATGCTCAGGTTCGCGTAGCGCGCTGGAATTGCCGGATTGCTCCATTCGCCTGCAACGAAGCTATGGAAGTGCTGCCCGTCCTTTATGCCTCCAGCAACATCGATCAGCTCCTGAACCGTGCTTCCGACTCGAGCTTTGTAAACACCGGGCGTGGCGACACATCCCGAGATCGAAAACAGGACTGGCGCAGCAATCCTTTCCCCGGATGCGCCCTCGAAAGCGTCCGTTCCCATGGCCAGGATTTCGGGAACCCATCGCAGGATTTCCGGGCTCACAATCAGAACGGACGAAGCTTTATCTCCGCCTTCCGCAAAGCAGAGCTTGCGAAGAAGATTTTGTTCCGTCTCAGCGCTCGCGTCGACGAAGGCGATGCGCAAAGAGCATTCTACACCTGAAGCTTTCGCTCTTGCGATTTCGGACTCGAGCAATCGACGAAGGAGTCGATGCCGCCGGTCGTATCCAATCACGATCTCCTTCGCGCCAGCGGCGTACGCGCAAATAAGCAGACCCTCGATGACATGATGCGTGAAGTTCTCGATGAAGTACGTCTGGCTCATCTCGGCCGGACGGCTCTCGTCGATGACAAGACACAACTTGCTTGCAGCATTCACAGTGCGCAATTCGCGCAGGCGAACGCCAAGAGGACTGCTCGCCTTTTCAAGCGATGCGATACTGTTTGCCGACAGCGAGTAGAGAATACTTTCTGGGGTGCGTCTCTTCGAAAGACAGCTCTTGAACACGCTGTAGCCGCCTGAGGAAAGATAGCTCTGAAGCCTTTCGTCGCCCTTCTGCGCCGAGAGATCAGGGTCAGGATTTTCACGAGGCGGAGGGCCGTCAAGTACGGCGGCGGGCGCTTCCCAGCATCGCGACAGACACGTTTCCCGAACGATATCCTGTCCAACGAGCGCGGCTCGCTCGGCGATAAAGCGGCAGCGCTGGTCCGCGCCTGCGAGCGCACACGGCAAGCCCACGCATACGCGCGCCAAAACACAGTCGTCGTCGGCCTGCGGTTCATTGCTTGCGTTAGAGGAAGAGTCGGCGGCCAAATCCACGACCGATGCGAAATCAGCGGCCGAAATATATCCGCGCCAACTTTGAATACGCCTCAGCCAGTCGATAACGCCTCGGCCACCGGCATTCTCTCCCTGATGGCCGGAACGGAAGCTACTCTGAGGCCGGCTATCCAGGGGGTGACGCGACATCAAGCCTGCGCTCCGCTTTTGCATCACCGTCTGAACCTTATCGACGTAGGGGCAAGGTCAGTATCGTTTAGAAAAAGCCCACATTTGAGATTGGAAAAGTGGCTGGGAGCAAACCTCCCAGCCAAAGTTGACGCACATCCGGGATGATCAGACTATGTGCGCTCAGAAGCGGGATGCGTCCGCAATCGCAACGGATCGTAAAACGGCATCTTCACCACCAACCCTTGATAATCCTGGCCGTCGTGGAGCGTGAGCTCAGTGCCGAGTGCCGTAAACTCGGGTTTGAGCTGCGCCATCGCCAGCGACTTCATCAAATGCCGGCTGAAAGTCGAGCTGGTCACGACGCCAGCCGGCTTTCCATTTGCGCTGATCTTCGTGCCGGGCTCGATCGCCTTAGAGTGCGCGACCTCGATACCGGCGATGAAGGAGCGTTCCTTGCCCTTCTTGTCGACGAGTGCCTTTTTGCCGACGAAGTCCGGCTTGGAGAGATCGACGGTCCAATCCGCGCGAACCTCCCACGGCGTCGTCTCGGCGTGAGTCATATCGAACGGGAAGAACAGCAGCCCGCCTTCGACGCGAACGATATCGAGGCACGACCACGAAACCGGCTGCACGCCGGCGTCCTTGCCCGCCTCGAGGATCGCGTCCCAAAGATACGGAGCGTCGGCAGCAGAACAGAAAACTTCATAACCGCGCTCGCCCGAGTAGCCGCCCCGGCCGATCGACACCGGCTTTCCGAACAACGTCGTCTTGCCGTGATGAAAGTAGCCGAGTTCCGAAAGCTTCATGGGCGTATGACGCGCAAGCGTTTCCAACGCGAGCGGGCCTTGCAGCGACAGAATATGCACGTCGTCGTCGCGCGCGACCGTGACCTTGAAATTGCCCTTTGCCGCTGCCGCCGCTTCTTCGAAGGCCCCGCCTCCATGTGACACGCGGTAATGATCGGGACTATCGACATAGACGAGAACGTCGTCGATCAGTCCACCGTTGGCGTTGACGATGTTACTGATATGCGAATCTCCAGGCTTTGCTTTGGAGATGTCGCTCGTCAGAAGATGATTGAGGAAGGCCTGAGCCTCGGGCCCCGAAACATTGACGATCTTGAGCGCCGATACGTCAAACAAACCAGCGCGGTTTCGAACGGTCTCCGTTTCGTCGTAGGGATCTGCCGAATAGTTCTGAGGAATCGGCATGTCGTTCCAACCGGAGGACAAATCCGACCCCAGTTTCCGGTGACGATCGTTAAGAGCCGATTGGCGCGTAAAAGACATTAGGAGTTTCCTCTCGTTCATACTGGGCTCAAGCCGAGCGGCTCGAGCCATTCTTTCATTATTATTGGAACAGGAACCCGACCGGCGTCGGCTTGCCGTCGTCGTATTTCGCGAGCCAATCGCGCGTTACGTCGAGATAACGCGTGATGCCCTTGTAACCCACGAGCTCCGGCGGGATGGTTTGGAGAACGCGATGCAGTCTCCGCGCTTTATCGAGATCGGTAACGAGCTCGTTTAGTTTGATAAGATAAGCGCGAATGGAGAATGCAATTGCGTTCGATCTTGGCAAACGCCAGAGGGCCTGGAGCTCGACGCGCAAGTGGACTTTGTCGCCGACGTTTTCCGGCGTGACCGTGACGCGATCGACGCCCCACTTGTGGTAGTTTTCCGGACTCGTATCCAGGCGCGGATTGATCGTCATCGTCCAGTTGAGGCGACGAACCGGCTTGCCGAGTTGGAGCGCCAGGAGAAACTTCAGCGCCCGATCGAACACACCTTGCTGATGCGCCAGGGGAACGGGAGCATGCCACTCCATGAAGTTCATGCCGACATCGAAGTCGAGAGACCAATCGGCTTGCGAGGTCGCGATGCCCGCGTCCATCCAAAGGTTGTTCTCTCTCTGATCCAAGAGCGTGATGTCGCCTTGGCATTGCCGCATGATGTATTCCATGGGCTCGTAAGGCAGCGTCGCGGCATTGCCGAAACGGAACGTGTTTTCGATTTTCAGCGGCCGGTTGATCCAATGCCATTCATCGCCGTTCCGCTCGAGCGTGAAATGCTCCGGGTAGTCCCGCGCCATGCTCGTCATCAGCAGTTCGAGAAGATCCCATTGCGCCAGCATCATGTGCGGAAGCGCTTGAACGCGGAGAGGATCTTCCTTCAGCACCAGAGCGCGATCTCGCATATCCGCGACGTAGTGCTCGTCGATATCAATGGGGAATTCGTAGATTGATCCCTTGGGACCGGCGACATGCGGCTCGATATTCACGGAATATCGATACTTGTCCTCCCAGAAGGGAAACGGAAACCGCTTGATTGCCGCTGGACTGTTCGAAAACGTGAAGTCGTCTCGAAACGTTTCGTCTTTGAACATCGTGTTCATGGAATTGCTCCTTCCACGGATCTCAATCTAAATGTCGAGTGTCAGAGTGCCGCCGTCCATGCGCGATACGCAGGTGGCGATCCGGTTGCCTTGCTGTTTTTCTTCGTCGGTCAGGTAGTGGTCGTTGTGCATGATCTTTCCGATCGCTTCGGAAACCACCGTCACGCACTGACCGCACGCGCCGCCGCGGCAGAGATAAGGAGCATCCACGCCCGCCTGCTCCAGCGCTTCCAAAATGCTTTGATGTTCGCCGACGCGGATCTGCCGGCCGGACTTCGAAAGCTTGACCAGAAACTCCCGTCCCGGCGGCGGAGCATCGAAGTGTTCGTAGTGGACGTTTTCGTCGGGCCAGCCTTCCTGGCGAGCTGTTTGCAACGTCCAATCGATCATCCGCTGCGGACCGCAGACATAAAGATGCGTTCCGAGCGGCTGGTTCTCGATAACGTGGGTGAGGTCGATCCGCTGCCCCTTGTCGGAGCGGTAAATGTTGATGTTGGACGTTCCATCTGCGCGTAAGCGATCGATGTAAGCCCCTTCTTCCGCCGATCGAACCGCGTAGTGCAGTTCGAAAGCCGTCATGTCGCGTTTGAATTGCGCGAGCATCGCCATGAAGGGGGTGATGCCTATTCCACCCGCGATAAGAACGTGCCTTTTGCCCGTATATATGACCGGAAACAAATTGACCGGTTCGCTGATCTCAAGCGTCATGCCAACGGCGACGTTCTCGTGCATGAACGCTGAACCGCCTCGCGATTCATCGACCCGCAGAACGCTGATCTGATAGCGATCGGTATCCTGAGGAGACCCCATCAGCGAATACGGATTTCGCCACACGCGATCGCCATCGCGCATGGTCACGATGACATGCGACCCTGCCGAAAAGATCGGCAACGGCTGCCCATCATCCGGAACGAATTCAAACCGCTTGATGCGATTGGCAACTTGTTCGAGCGCGTCAACGCGCACACGCCGCGATGTCGTCGTCGTCATAGGAATTCCGCCTTTATTTCAGGAATTTCACCGGGCACTTCCGCGTCGATGCAGACGCCCTGGAACGCTCCGATGCGCCGCGAATAGTGGTCGCGCACAAGAAGCATCAGCCCGCAGTGCGAGCATTTCGCTGGGTTGGTCGTGACGTTCTCCGTGATGCCTTTGCAGTGAACGCATTGCACGCGGCGGCGAAGCGATCCGCGATGCTCCGTCATGATCGAGCTATGGACGACGCCGTGGCTCAGGGCCGTTTTGACCACCAGGCTGATAAGCGGTTCGTTGCCGGCCGCGTAGAGACGCGTTCCCATGCGCGAGATCGACAGCAGCCCATCCAGACGCGCGATCAAGGTTTCGAGACTTGGGAAAACCCACAGGTTGACGAGCCCTAAGGCTTCGAGGGGGGCGGCCGGGTCGTGGCCGTTGGGTGGCCCTTTGACGAATAAAACTGTTGTTTTGCGAAGAAAGCCGTCGTCGACCGTCTTGGCCATTTCGAGAAAGGCGTCTCTGCCGTCTTTGTCAACGACGACCACGTTACTTTTAGCGCAACGATCGGGTTTCAATCCCGGATATACCGGCCGGCTTTTTATTGCTGGTTCAATCATGAGCTTCAAACTCTCCCGCATAATGAGACGTTAGCGGATCGTCCTCCTGTCTTTCTCATCGGCTTGAATGGGCCAGGGCGGCGGTGGAGGACATTCCGCCCTGGCCCTCATCGCGAGATCGAAACGGCTTCATCCCGCAAGCGTGAAGAACCAGTTCGCGAACAGCACAACGGCGATGCCCGCAACAAGCGCGAGGTACGGAAGAATCCCCGCCTTGCGCTCCTGCAACTCGTTGGCCGTAAGGTTCAGGTCTTCCAGCATGTGTGCAGGAAACTGGCCTTTATCCTGGACGTAGTGGCGGAAGAGAAAGACCGGTATAATCAACGAAGCCGCAGTTGCGCCGGCGACCAGCGCCATTGGATTCCAGACTTTCGCACCGGCGCCCATGAAGGCCGCATTCACGAAAGCAAACGTGGTGCCGAGAACGAGCAGGATCGTCGGCGCCTTGAAGGGCCTGCGAATGTGACCGTTGTCGATGCGGTGCAACCAGCCTGAATTCAGGTTCAGGAAGTTGAAGATGATGTAGCAGCAGTTCGAAACCGCGAGGATGAAGAAGAAGCTCGTGGAATCGGCGGCTGCAATGGCGAGCAGACCAAGGTTGAAAACCAGATCGGTCCACATCGCATGCGTCGGTGCACCGTGATCATTGACGTGATCGAGGTAACGCGGCAGCCATCCGTCGACCGAACCCTGATACAGAGTGCGTGACGAGCCGGCCATCGCCGTCATGATCGAAAGCATCAAGGCGAGAATCATCAACATCACCATGATGTTGACGAGGAAGCCGCTGCCACCGACCATTTGGGCCATCGCAGCCGCGACGCCGGAACCGTCGACGATCGGGCCCGCCAGCATGCCGTCGAGACCGAGAACGCCCTGGAACGTAAACGGCACCAACGTATAGAGGAGCAGGCAGAGAAGACCCGAGTAAAAGATCGCCTTGAACGTATCTGTCTTGGGATCCTTGAACTCGCTCGTGTAGCAAATGGCGGTCTCGAATGCGTAGGTCGACCACGCGGCGATAAACATACCGCCGAGAACCAACGTCCAACCGTTGATGTCCCACGCGCCTAGTTCGGGCGCGGAGGCAGCCTTCAATGGAAGGAGCGGAGAATAGTTCGACCAATTGATCTGACCCGTGATGATCGGCACGACTCCGACAATCAGCATCGGAACGATCACCAGAAGGCCGATATATTTCTGAACGCTTGCGGTTCCGAGAATGCCCCTGTGCTGAATGGCGAACGTGATCAGCATCAGGATCGCGCCGATAAAGAACACGGCGTTGAGGGAAAACGTAACCGGACCCAGGCTATGCGTGAAAAGCGTCCAGGTGCGGATCGTGGGCGTCAATGCAGCAACGCCGTCTTGCGCCAGAAGAGCACTGATCGCGTCCGCCGCCGTCTTGCCGCCGTTCGCTGCCAGCCATTCGACAACACGCGGACTGTCCGGGCCGATAGAAGCGGCGTGCGCCTGGACCCAAGCCAGAACCGCCGGAGAATCCGCCGCCGGAATGGGACCGATGGCATTCAGCATGTAGGCGGCGGCGATCGAACATCCGAGCGACAGAACGGGCGTCCAAGCCAGCCAATTGCACCAGACCGACAAGGGCGCGATCAGTTTCGAATAGCGAACCCAGGCCGCGGCTCCGTAAATGGACGCGCCACCCGATTTGTTCGGAAATAAGCCGGCGATCTCTGCGTAGGTGAAGGATTGAATAAATCCCATCAGCATCGAGACGGCCCAAACGAGGAACGCGACCTTTCCGGTCGTGCCCGCGATGCCGCCAATAGAAAAGAGCACGAGGGCTGGCACCCCACTCGCGACCCAGAACGCGCCGCGCCAATCTATCGATCGCACGAGTTCGCCGGAGGCTTGCCCCCTCGATATGTCTGCTACCTCGACTGTCATCGTTTCCTCCGCCGAATTGGCTTTTCTAGCCGTGCCTGCAATGAGCTTTTATCGATGAAGCTTCCGCTCCACCAAATTCGACATTTATCGACCATATAAGACATCAAGCGATCGATAGTCGCAGTTCTTTCCCAATCTTGTGGCCATTGCAAGTGGAAAATAATTCCAGATAGGAAAACTTTTTGCCCAAAAATGATATTGTGCTTTGCAATAAAAATTCGGCAGCACGGCCATTTACGTCTCCCTTGTTGACAATTCTTTTATTTTTTAGCTATGTACGTTTTTGGTCTTCTATGGTTGTTTTTTGTCGGAAAAATGAAGCACACACTTTTTGCATCTGCTTGCTCGGTCGGATGCACAGAATAGCCGGTCCATCATTGATGAGGTCTATGGACGCAGGCAAGCGAAGATCCGGGAAGACGCGAGGAGCGCGATATGGCCGCTAGCATGTCCGATGTGATTCCGCCGTGGGAGCGGGACGAAGCCAATCCCCCCTTCGTCAAAGAGAAAGTGCAGGCAGCCGCCCGCAAGATTTTCGAGCGCATCGTCGGCGGAGAATATTCGTTTGGCTCGCGCTTGAGCGCGGAACGCAATCTTGCCGACGAACTCGGCATGACGAGAACGGCGATCCGGCAGACGCTGGAATTTCTCGAATCCTACGGAGTGGTCGTGAGGCGGCCGAATGGGGGCACGTACGTCGTCTATAAAACGGCGGCCTCCAAACCATCCGCGACTCCCAAGCCGGTGGATGCTCTCGACATCAAAGGCATTGTTGAATCCGCATCGCCTTTCGAAATGAGCGTCGTCTGTTCACTGCTCGAACCGGAGATGGTGCGCCTCGCGACGTTGTACATGTCGGTTCGCGATCTCAATGACCTGCGCGGCCTGTTGAACGAAATCGAAGCGATCGTCGCGGGCGCGGAGAAATTTGCACTGCTCGAAAAGCAGTTTCTGATGAAGATCGCCGAAGGAACTCACAACCGGTTGCTGATCACGATGTACCGGATCGTGGGCGAGGTCAGATGCCAGCCGCATTGGCTGGCCACGCGTGTGCAATCGCTCTCACCCCAACGCATCAGCGAAAGCCAGAAGCGGCTCCGTTCGCTCTACGAAGCCTTGGAAAGCCGCGACATTGAGGGCGCTGCCGAATTCATGAAGCTGATTATCGCCAACAACCAGGAAGATCTCATGTATTCGCCGTGACCCGGCCATCATTCAACTAAACGCCGTAGCGGCTCTCGGTGATCTTCCCCTCGCGCTGGTCCCACATCAGACCCATTTTTCGCATGTGCCGGATCAAAATCCCGCTGTGCGCATTCCACCAATCCAAGATTGAACCGTATTCGACGATCCGCGCGCGCCCGTCCTGGATCGTGACGACCGGCCAATAACCGACGAGCGCATTGTCGATTCCAAAAAGCTCCCGGCCCCACCAAGTGGCCTCGCCGAACACATTCTTGCTCTGCCCGCCGACCTTCATCATTGCCATGACCGTCGCCGGCTCAAACGACTGCGACCGCTCGACCGCCGCTTTCCAGAGATCCAGCACGGACACGTATTGCCACGATACCGCGCTCCACGTTCCAGGGAAGCGGTCGCAGAATTCCTGATAGAACAGATTAGGATTTTCGAAGTTGATCTGCGGATCGTTGAGACGTGGATCGTCAAAATCCGGGAACTGAAAAACGAAGCCTTCCATGAACGACGGCGACGTGCGGTCGATCAGCTCGCGATAATTATCACACGTGCATGAGAGGATGCGGCCGCGATAACCTTGGCGAAACGCTTCGATCGTAAGCGCATGAACGAACGGCTCGTAAGCCGTATCCCAGCACAAGAAGTCCGGGTTTTTATCGAGCAGTTCCTTGACGATCCCGCCGAATTCCGATGTTTCAATCGGAAACAGACGCTCGGCGACAACCTTGATGTTGGCGGCCTCGAAAGCGGCGCGGTAGGTGGCGATCGAGGGCAAGCCGTGCGCATCGTCCTGCGTGCACATCGCCACGGTCTTGAGGCTCGGCTGATCACGCTTCAGCCAATCCACGCCCGTGACATTGTAGATCGGATGCACTTCGCTCGGAGCGATCAGCGTCCGGGCATCCGGCGACAAATCGCTTGGCAACGCCGTGCTGACCAACGTCCGTTGCCGGTTTACGAAATCTCTGAGCGGGCGCGAAAAATCGTTGCCGCCGACCATGATCAGAAATTTGACGCCGTCCTCAAGAACGAGCTTTCGCGCCCCCTCGAGAGCGCGCTCCGGTTGGAACCGCGTGTCGTGCGGAATGATCTCGACGAGATAGCGCCGGTCCCCGATGAGCAGCCCGCCGGCGGCATTGATCCTCTCCTTCCAGATCAAGCACCCGTGATAGCCGGGCTCGGCCCACGACTTCAGCTTTCCCGAAAGCGGAGCGAGAAAACCGACCTTGACCTCCTTCTTTGTCTCGATCTTGAGACGCGGCATCGCGAGAGAAAGCGCCGAAAAGAGAGGGGAGCGAATCTTGGCCATTCAGACGGGTATCTTCCAACAAAATTCATCACGCCGCCGCCGATCTCGACGGGACCTGACTTCTAGTTATTGATCGAAAGGACGGAGGTCAGCAAGTTTGTTGGCAATGTGAACGGCCGGTGGCTTTGTATTATGCATTGCAGCCATTCCTTGACTTCGGCGACACGTTTGCGCTGCTTGCAGTGCGGCGCGGATCGTGTTGGCCGCTGCGTGCTTTCTGGAACTCCGGAACAGTTGGCGGCCGTAAGGATGCCCGAATGAAGTCACGAGCCGCTGATGAACTCGAATAGGCAAAGGACATCACGATGAAACGCTTTCTGGCTATAGCTCTTGCCGGTACAGCCGTCGCAGCCGCCGCTGCATTCGTCAGTTTTCCGATCGCGGCAAACGAGACAGGGCACGAGACGGTCCGTCCTGTCATTTCAGTGAAGCTGCCGAACGTGCCAGGCAAAAACCTCTCTGCTGCGCTTGTCACTTATCCGCCGGGCGGGAAGTCAGGCAAGCATCATCATGCCGGCAGCGTGTTTGCGTTCGTCGTCTCCGGCGCGATCCGGTCAGAGACTTCGGTTGGCGGGCCGGTCAAAGTCTACAAGGCGGGCGAGGCATTCTTCGAGCCACCCGGCGCCGAACATTTGATCAGTGAGAACGCCAGCGATACCGAACCGGCAAGCCTGCTCGCCGTATTCGTTGCCGATGACGGCGCCAAGCTGACGACGTTTGACAAGTGAGATACGCATGAAAGCCAATCGCATCCATCAGTTTGGGCCGCCCGATGTCATCGTGTTCGAAGATGTCGATCGGCCTGTTCCAGGTGAGGGCGAAGTGCTCGTTCGCGTAAAAGCCAGTGGCGTTGGTCCGTGGGATGGCTGGATCCGTGAGGGCAAAAGCGTCCTGCCTCAGCCTTTGCCTCTCACGCTCGGCTCCGATCTTTCGGGTGTCATCGAGGAGGTCGGCATTGGCGTTGACGATTTCAAAGTCGGTGACGAGGTTTTCGGCGTCGCCAATCCCCGTTTCACCAATGCCAATGCGGAATATGCGGTGGTTTCGGCGCGCATGATCGCGCGAAAACCAAAAGGCATCACGGACGTTGAAGCTGCATCGCTGCCCGTCGTCGCGGTAACTGCCTGGCAGATGTTGTTCGATCATGGCGGCATTCAATCGGGCCAAACGGTCCTTATTCTCGGCGCCGCGGGTAGCGTCGGAAGCTATGCCGTTCAGCTCGCGCGTTCGGCCGGAGCGCGAATCGTTGCGACGGCGAGCAGCAAGGATGCGGACTACGTGCGAAGCCTCGGTGCCGAGCGGGTCATCGATTATCGAATGGAGTTTCCCTCGCGCGATGTCGGACCCATCGATCTCGTGCTTGATGGCGTTGGGGGAGAGGCGCAGACCAAGGCCCTTGCCCTCCTGCGGCGGGGCGGCAGGCTCGTTTCGATCGTATCGGAGCCGGATCAAAGCGAAGCTCAGCGCTCCGGAGTAAAAGCGACATTCATGCTCGTCGACGTGACGAGCACCGCGTTGAGGTCGATCTCAGAACTTATCGAAGTGGGGAAACTCAAAACCGAGGTCGGCACGGTTCTTCCGCTTTCGGAGCTTCGGCAGGCTCACGAGATGCTTGAGGGCACTCGGCCGAAGGTACGCGGCAAGATTGTCCTTACGGGTTCTTGAGACCGTCTCCATCGGACTGGCCCGAAGCATGGGAACGCGTGAGGCCGCTTCGAAATCGAGCCGTGCCTGAGCACGCTGCTCGACGGCATGGCCCTGTAGAGGCGGAGCGACGAAATGGGCCAAAGGGCGCATCCGCCGATTGCCCAGAATGGACTGATCTCAATAAATAAATTCGGAGTGGTGCCCAGAAGAGGGGCATACGGATCGAATCCTTTCAGCGACTTAGCTGACGGTTGGACACTCGATTTTCCCAAAACGCTTCGTACGCAATTCGGCCGTTTGAAGCCTACGACGTCCAACCTCTTATTGCCTCGGCTCAGCGCTTCAAAAAATAAAAGCCAGTTGGATTTTCGGACCTAGAAGACGTTCGCAAGTGTCTGTGTT
>JAICLG010000199.1 GCA_025927515.1 Hyphomicrobium sp. | reverse complement strand
CTCCGTTGCCTCCGGTCGGCGCGATGTTTCGTAGAGCGCCCACGCGAGCGTCAGCGCCGTCGTCTCCGTTCCGGCCCACAGGTACTGCTTCAATTCATCGATCGCCTGCTGCGGATCGAATTCCGGTACCGCCGGATCGTTCACCGCGGCCTGGATCATCTTCAAAAGCGTGCGCTCACGTTCTTCGCGCGGATCGGATGCGATGACGGCAGGCGGCACGCTTGCCCAGACTTCCATGGCCTTTGCCGCGTCTTGATCGGTCATCTCGAAGATCTCGCCTGCTTGTTTGCGCAGGCGGATGTCGCGATGGTTCATCACGTCGGTGTAGGTCTTCACGCACTTGAACACGAGGTGCGGATTGAATGGCATGTCCCGGTCGAACAGGGCCTTGCAGATCATGTCAGCCGCAAGCGTCCAGGTTTGCTCCACCATTTCAACTGTTTCGCCGCTCTTGGCGAGATCGGCCCAGAGCCCCATCTTTGCGTCGATGGCCTTGAGGAAAAACGGGATGTATTCGGCGAACATATCGGGGTGGAAGGCCGGCTGCTGCGGCATCCGGATTTTCTGCCAGAGCGCGCCGTCATTCGTGATCATCGATTTGCCGAAAATCGGCTTTAAGCCGTCGAAGTACTTGACGTAGATGTCGGCCTTCGTGACCAGCACATGCTTGAAATATTCGGGCTCTGAGATGAGAACGATGCGCTGGTGCGCCATGTTGACGGGCAGGACGGATCCATAGCGCTCCATCATCTGCATCAGGATGCGCATCGGGTTCTCGGGATCGCCCCGCAGCAAGGGCGTGAGCTTGAACCAGATACTCGACTCTTCGCCAAGCCCCAGGGTGTGGCTAGGTGTCGTTTCCATTACGATGCCTCCATTCGGAGCGGCGAACCCGTGCACGAGACCGCAGCCGCTACGCGCGATCAGGTAACCAGCGGTGTCGGGTCGGCACTTCAATCCACCGGATATCCCTCTCCGGAAGATTCAGAAATATCATGCTTTAGGGGGGGGCTGTCCATGCGACGGCAGCGCAAGGTAACCGAGGTGTGGCTTTCCGGGTCAAAGATTTGGTGAATAAAGCGGTAACGACGCCTTAAGGTCATGGGATACTGAGACTTTTTCTCCTTCGCACCGAGCGAGGCCTGCGGCGACGAGCCTTAGGGCAACCGGGTAAATCCTGTGTTCGGCCGCGAGAACGCGCTCAGCAAGCAGAGCTGGAGTGTCACCGCCAAGCACCGGGACGGCGGCTTGGGCGATAATCGGGCCGTCATCCATTTCCGCTCGGACGAAGTGGACCGTGCAACCCGTGATCTTGACGCCCGCTGCCAGCGCACGCTCGTGCGTATGCAGGCCCTTGAAGCTCGGCAGCAGCGAAGGATGGATGTTGATCATGCGGTTGCGCCAGCTCTCGACAAAGGCAGGCGTCATCAACCGCATGAAACCGGCCAAGGCAACGAGTTCAACGTTTGCGGCGTCGAGCGTCTGTTGAAGCGAAGCTTCGAAAGCTTCGCGCGTTGCATGGCGAGTGTGATCTATCGAGGCCGTTGGCAAGCCCTGAGACCTTGCCCATTCGAGCCCGGCCGCATCCGGTCTGTTGGAAGCAACGAGCACGATCTCGGCCGGGTAGTCGACGGCCCGCGCCGCCTCCACGAGCGCTTGCATATTCGAGCCGCGGCCCGAAACCAAAATGGCGGTACGAGTTTTTTTGATTGTCATGGCGGCGATTTAGCACGATCGGCTGGCAAAGAGCGAGAGCAGCGCGAACGGGGGGGTCCGTCGCGCTATGGGCTTCGGACTTTGCTTGATCGAACGGCGTCGGTCCATTGCTTTGCATGCCGACATGCTGAAGCTGGCGGCCCGCCGGGCTCGAGAAATGTTTGTGAGGAAGATCGCCGCCACGCGGGGCCAATCGTGCCGCATCGCCTCGGCGCGAACGACGGCACGGTCGAGTGGATGCGGTGCAGATGCGGAGAGCGAGGTACGCTTGAACAAGGACCTTCCGAATCTTAGTCGAATACGTCGCTTTTGACGTTTCCCTTTTTCGTATTTGTGACAGTCATGGACAAATGTAGCGAGCGTCGCGCTGCGCGCGTGGCTTCTAAGCAGCATCCAACCCAGGCAATCGTCGCCAAGTCATGTAGGCGCGAATATCGGTCAGTTGCCCGTCCGCGAGCCGAGCCATTGGCGGAGCATCGTCATCTTGATGGACGATTTTGGCCGTGATCCATCGATCGCTCAGATCGCCATCTGAGCCACGACCGCCCGACCGGCGCGGCACGCGATATTTGATCTCTATGATTTCTCCGACCACAAGATCTGACATCTCAGCGTTCATCGGAAACCTCCGGGGGAAGGTTGCAGGAGATCGCAGGCTACGTGCGTAATTTTGCAGTTCGATGGCAGCGATGAGCATCTGCCGTATTCGGGTCGGCTTGAAATCAGGACTTCCCGCTTCTTGCGGCAATATGGAGCAATCGCAAATTTTTGATTGACTCGAGCGGCAGTTGATCGCTCCACGCTCGCGCTGCTTCTATGCAAGGCGATTGTTAACGCAGCGTGCGACGCCCGTATCGGCGACACTATGATGACGCGACTCCGGAGGTCCTCATGAACAATTGGATAAGTTGCGCAGCGGCTGCTGCCGCAATGTCGATGTCCTCGGCTCCGGCATTTGCCAATCAGAATGTGATCAAGCTTTCGAGTGATCCTGCGAACTGGGCAATCCAGTCCGGCGATTATGCCGGCACGCGATATTCAAAGCTCGATCAGATCACCACCTCCAACGTCGGCGAGCTCAAGGTCGCTTGGACATTCTCGACCGGCGTGCTTCGCGGTCACGAAGGCGGACCGCTCGTGGTGGGCGATGTGATGTACGTCCACACCCCATTTCCGAACACGGTCATGGCGCTCGATCTCAATGATGAGCAGAAGATCATCTGGAAGTATGAGCCGAAACAGGACGGCTCCGTCATCGCGGTGATGTGCTGCGATACGGTGAATCGTGGCGTGCAGTACGCCGAGGGTAAAATCCTTCTGCACACGGCAGACACATCGCTCATCGCGCTCGATGCCAAGACCGGCAAGGAGCTGTGGAAGGTCGTCGACGGCGACCCGAAGAAGGGCGCGACGGGAACCGGCGCGCCGCTCGTCGTGAAGAACAACGTCATCGTCGGCGTTTCGGGCGGCGAATTCGGCGTCCGCTGCTATCTCACGGCATATGACCTGAAGTCCGGCAAAAAAGTCTGGCGCGCTTACTCGATGGGACCAGACGCCGACATTCTCGTCGATCCGGAAAAAACGATGTCGCTCGGAAAGCCCGTCGGCAAGGACTCATCTCTCAAAACCTGGAACGGCGACCAGTGGAAAATCGGAGGCGGCCCGACGTGGGGCTACATGGCCTACGATCCCGATTTAAACTTGATCTACTACGGCACCGGCAATCCCTCGACTTGGAATCCCGTGCAGCGCACTGGGCCAGATGGCAAGCCCATCGATCAGAAATGGGCGATGACGATGTTCGCTCGCGATGCCGATACCGGCGTCGCCAAGTGGGCCTATCAGATGACGCCCTTCGATCAATGGGATTACGACGGGATCAACGAGCCCATTCTGGCCGACCTCGACATCGACGGAACGAAGCGCAAGGCGGTCACGCACTTCGACCGCAATGGTTTCGGCTACACTTGGGATCGGGCAACCGGCGAGCTTCTCGTCGCCAAGAAATTCGATTCGGAGGTTAACTGGTCGTCCGGTATCGACATGGATAAGTCGAGTCCGACGTATGGCCGTCCCAAGCTCGTCAAGAAATACGAGCCATTCAAGACCGGCGTAGATGACGTGACCAAGGGCATCTGCCCGTCGTCTCTCGGCGCCAAGAACGAGCAGCCAGCATCCCATTCGAAGCTCACGGGTTTGTTCTACGTCCCGACCAACCACATGTGCATGGATTACGAGCCCTTCAAAGTCAGGTACGCGGCCGGTCAGCCCTATGTGGGCGCGACGCTCACGATGTATCCGGCGCCCAACACGCCGAACCTCGGAAATTTCATCGCTTGGGACGGAGCAGCAGGAAAGATCGTCTGGTCAAAGCCTGAGCGCTTTTCAATCTGGTCTGGCGCCTTGACGACCGCGGGAGGCGTCGCCTTCTACGGCACGCTCGAAGGCTATTTCAAAGCCTTGGACCAGAAGAGCGGCAAGGAGCTTTTCAAGTTCAGGACACCATCCGGCATCGTCGGCAACGCAATGACATATATGCATGCTGGGAAGCAGTATGTTGCCGTGTATTCCGGCGTCGGTGGTTGGGCCGGTATCGGGCTCGCGGCAGGCTTGACCGATCCCGAAGATGGCTCGGGCGCGGTCGGTGGATTCGCGGGCCTCAAGTCCTACACGGCCACGGGCGGCTCGCTCACCGCATTCTCGCTGCCTTAGCGCCGCGTGCGTCCTCTAGCCGAAGCGAAGCCGGCCATCGTATTTCACGGCCCAGGCTTCGCCTTTGCCCTTCGCTTCCGACTTCTCGCCCGTCGGCGGAATGACGTCGCCGATGACAACCGGTTCTTCGCCGGCTGAGCGAAGCGCCGAGATGACATCCTCTGCTCTCGCCTTCGACGCGATGACGACCATTCCAATTCCGCAGTTGAACGTGCGCAGCAGCTCCGCGTCGTTGAGAGCCCCCGCACCTGCCATCCATTCGAAAACCGGTGGTGCCGTGAATGCCGAAAGATCGACGCGCGCCGCGACATCCTTCGTCATCACGCGCGGCAGGTTTTCCGAAAGGCCGCCTCCAGTGATGTGCGACAGGGCCTTGATCGCGCCGGCCGGCCCTGACCCGCCCGTGGCGCGGATCGCTGCAAGCAGCGGCTTCACATAAATTCGCGTCGGCATGAGCAACGCTTCGCCGAGCGTGCTTCCCGGCGCAAACGGCGCTGCATCTCTCCAGTTGAGCTTGGCGCGTTCGACGAGCTTGCGAACAAGGCTGTAGCCGTTCGAGTGCACGCCCGATGATCTGAGCCCGATCAGCACGTCGCCTACGGAAATGTCGTTACGGGGCAGAATTTCGCCGCGCTCGACGGCTCCCACGGAAAAGCCCGCGAGATCGTAATCGCCCGCCTGATACATCCCTGGCATCTCGGCCGTTTCGCCACCGATGAGCGCGCAGCCCGCCTGGCGGCAGCCTTCAGCAATCCCCGCGATGACCTCACGCGCGACCGTCGTGTCGAGCTTTCCCACAGCGAAGTAGTCGAGAAAGAACAGCGGTTCGGCGCCCTGCACGATAAGATCGTTGACGCACATTGCGACGAGATCGATGCCGATCGTGGCGTGCTGACCGCTATCGATCGCGATTTTGAGCTTCGTCCCGACGCCGTCATTCGCAGCAACGAGAATGGGGTCGCGAAAACCTGCTCGTTTCAGATCGAAAAGCCCGCCAAAGCCTCCGAGATCTACGTCGGCTCCGGGCCGGCTCGTCGCCTTCGCGAGAGGCTTGATCGCCGCGACGAGCGCGTTACCTGCATCGATATCGACCCCTGCATCGGCATAGGTGATCGGTTTCTG
>JAICLG010000265.1 GCA_025927515.1 Hyphomicrobium sp. | reverse complement strand
GCCGAGCAGCAACGGCGCGCCGACAAAATAAAGAATGGCCCCGCCGTACATCGGGTGACGCACCCACGCGTAAGGACCAGTCGAGATGACTTTGTGTCCGCGCTCGGCATCGACCTTGACGAGCGGCGACGCGTAAGAATTCTCCCGCATCACAATATGAAAAACATACGTCGCGAGCACAAACGCGACGGCACCAAGGACAGACAGCCAAGGCGGAACGAACGACAGGCCGTACCGGAAGTCCAATCCGGTCACGACGTGCAATGCGACCCAGCCAACGAGAATGGCCGCTAACACAGGCCGATCCCAACTCTTTTGAGCTTGCTGCCTGAGCGGCCGCATCCGTTCGCGAAGAATGTCGGGGTTTTCTTTGGCGAGCGCGAGCCCGCTCCACGTTCCCGTTATCAGCCACAATAGGAGGTAGGCCCAAGCCGAGGGCCAGTGGAGGGTCCCCGCCGGCACCAAAAGAAGCGCGGCGGTGATCGCAAACCAGAGAAGAATTTGCGAAACAAGCCTGCCGACGAGACTAGCGGTCGCGTTCATCCGTCACGCCTGGACTTCTCGCCGGTACGGTGCTTCAGCTCGGTTCCAGCGTAAGCCCTGCGACTCCCGCCGAAAGATTGATGCCCGTCTGGCCTTCGACGCTGAGCGGCTGCAGGAAGATGGACTGGCCGAAACCGCCAACGAGCGCGTTGGCATTGCCGCCGATGCCGACGGACATGCCAGCTGTGAGGCCGCCATAGGTTCCAGACAGAGCGTTCTCCGGTGTGCTGATCGTCGGCCCGAGCACCGTCCAGATGAACGTACTGCTGCCCTTATAGCCCACATCGAGACCGACCTTCGTGATCGTTGCCATGTAGGGATAGTGCCTGCCGCCGATCGTGGTTGCAAAGATGCAGTGCATGACCTCCTTGGAACCGAGGATCAGCCCCACATTGCCGCGGCCTTTGCACGTCAGAGTGCCAAGAGCGATTTTAGGCGAGGCGTAGGAGGGCAGGGACGAGAAAAGCGGAGCAGCCAACAGGACAACGGCGCCTGCAAGAAAGCGTGATGTTTTGGCGAATGATGGAAGCATGAGCTCGTGTCTCCTTCGATCGGCAACTTGTGGGCAGTTGCCGGAATCTTGTGCGACCTGAAACGTCCGGGGGGAGAGAGGAACGGTTTCGAGTCGGCGCAGATAACCTGATTAGGAGACCAAAACGACCGTTCAGTGGCGCGTCAGCCGCTTCACATGCATGTCAGTCGAATTTTCGACCAGAGCTCCATGATCTTCATATCGTTCCTTCAGGTCCTTGGTCCGCGCGATCGTCTTCTGGGTCATACAGCCAAGAACGGCCGACGTCGTACCCGAGCCGCCGCTCCATTCTTGCGGGACCAGTTCTTTGCAATCGGCGTCGCGATAGGCGAGCCAAGCGCGTTGCGACGCGCGCATCGCCGCTTCGAAGCTCTTTGCGCCGTAAGGCCCATCAAGATCGCGCATCCTGATGCTGGCAAGCGCCGCTGCGTACGCGGCATTCAGTTTCTTGTCGGCGGCTTGAAAGACCTTATCCGCGCAGAGGTTCTCCTCGACGGTCGTGGCGGCTTTGGAGCAGTCGATGTTCTGGGCATGTGCGGCGCCCGGTCCGATAACGAACGGCAGAATGATGATCGCGAAAAAGCGCTTCATGATGAGGTCCCTTCCAGTGGTTTTGTCCTAATCCAGGGACCGTTCGCTCGGAAGCGATTGTACGATATAAAGCTGAAATGAGATGAACGACCGTATTTTCCGTTATTTGCTGATATCTGCCGCCCCGATACGCTTCTGATGTGACAGGGTTGCGCACGCGGTGTCACGGCTCCATCTTCTGCAGCAACAGCAATGTGGAGTTCTTCGATGAGCTGGCTGATAGACAACGATCCCATTCCAGGAGATGCGAAGTCCTGCGCCGCGATCGATGACGTCATCGTTCCTCGTGCCCGCGATCTCGGCGGCTTCGAGGTGCGCCGCGCATTGCCATCGGCAAGACGGCAAATGGTAGGTCCCTTCATCTTCTTCGATCAGATGGGACCGGCACAATTTCTTTCCGGCCACGGCATCGACGTGAGACCGCATCCGCATATTGGTCTCGCGACCGTCACGTATCTGTTCGACGGCGAGATGATGCATCGCGACAGTCTGGGCTCGGCGCTGTCGATCCGCCCCGGCGAGGTCAATCTGATGACCGCGGGAAAGGGCATCGTCCATTCCGAACGCACGGCGCCGGAGTTGCGCGCCAGCGGCCAGAATTTATTTGGCATTCAGTCCTGGATGGCTCTGCCGAAATCGCACGAGGAAAGCACCCCCGAATTCGCGCACTTTGATGTCGCCGCTCTGCCGCGTTTCGATGGCGAGGGAAAACGCGTGCGCCTGATCATGGGCTCACTCTACGGCGCGACGTCACCAGCAGCTTTTCCGCATGATTGCTTTTACGCCGAGGCCGTACTCGCCCCCGGCGCCGTTCTCCCGCTCGATCCCGATTACGATGAGCGCGCCGTTTATCTGGCATCCGGGCGCATAGACATCGCAGGCCAGACATTCGAGGGCGGCCAACTTCTGACATTCAAATCCGGAGACCGCATTTCCATTTTAGCCGAAACGAACGCGCGACTGATGCTTCTGGGTGGTGAACCGATGGATGGTCCGCGGTTCATCTGGTGGAACTTCGTGAGTAGTTCAAAGGAACGCATCGAAACCGCGAAGAACGAATGGCGAGAAGGCAAGTTCGATATCGTCCCAGGCGATGAAAGCGAATTCATCCCTCTCCCCGATCGCTGAGTGCGGACGGTCCGGATCCCGTTTGATTTGAAAACACACGCAACCGAATAGGCGCGATAAGCGTTCTTGAGCGGGTATTTACCCAAAAACGGAAAACCTCCGCGGCGAGCGTCACAAGGGCAGCACGTGCAGTTAGCATAGTCAAAGCCGACGGATGACGAGCGCTGAAGCGTTTAGACTTACGCTCAGGCGGCGTTTCCTCGAACCCCATTTGCAGCGGTGCTGCAGGTGGGGAACGCAAAAGGATGCTTGAGCAACTCAGGTCGCTACACGTCGCAACCTGAGCCATTCAGGTAAAAATATTCCCCCGATTTAGCAGCTTGGGAGACCAGCAAATGCGTAATCTTCTTCTGGCAGCGGCCCTTGCCTTGGGTCTCGGCTTTGCCGTGACCAGCGCGGAAGCCGCAACCATCGGCGGCAATGCTGCCGCGATTCAGACGGCTGCCAAAAGCGGCAACTCCATCGTCGAGAAAACCTACTACCGCCGTCGCTACTGGGGTCATCGTCGCTATTGGCGTCACGGATATTATCGTCCGTGGGGTTATTATCGTCGCCCGTATTATTGGGGCCGGCCATATTATAGGCATCACCGCTACTGGCGGCGCCATCACTACTGGAGATAATGGATCTTCATCCGGTGAAACCGGAGACGTGGGACGGGGCGCTCAGCCCCGTCCTTTGTATGCGGGGACGCCCTGATCGGGCAGCCACACGTCTTTCGGCAACGTTCCGGTCTGCCAGAAAACATCGATTGGTATTCCGCCTCGCGGATACCAGTAACCGCCGATCCTAAGATAATGCGGCTCGATCAAACCCGCGATGCGCTTGCCGATCGCGACGGTGCAGTCTTCGTGAAACGCGCCGTGATTGCGAAACGACGCCAGATAGAGCTTGAGCGACTTGCTTTCGAGCAGCCATTTCGCCGGCACGTAATCGATCACGAGGTGCGCGAAATCCGGTTGGCCCGTAACAGGACATAGCGACGTGAACTCGGGCGCCGCAAAACGTGCAGCGTAATGCGTATCGGTGTGCGGATTGGCGACGCGCTCCAGCTCCGCTTCATCGGGACTCTGCGGAAGAGAGACGTTCCGGCCGAGCTGCTTCACGTCAGGTGCTTTGCGCGTCATCGCGTTTCACTCGGCCGCCAGCCGCCGTTCCGGCGATGGCCCTTGATAGATGCAGCCCTCGCTGCAGCTGTCGCGATGCACTTCGACCTGATAGAGACCAGGAACGCGGTTCGACAGCCGGTTCCAGATCCACATCGCGATGCGCTCGAGCGTCGGCGCGCTCAGCCCTTCGATGTCATTCAATAAGCGATGATCCAGAGCCTCCTCGGTATCGCGGAGCGCTGCGGCCAGCTCATCGAAATGGAAAATATAGCCCGTCTCGTTGCTGGGCTCTCCATCGACGACGATACGCGCGCGGAACGAATGTCCGTGGACGCGCGCGTTCGGCGTCCCT
>JAICLG010000316.1 GCA_025927515.1 Hyphomicrobium sp. | reverse complement strand
TGAACCGCTCGTTTCCTGTTCTCTCGCAGACATTCGTACTCGACCATATCGCCTACGCGGTGGCGCGCGGGCATGATACGACCGTCGCTGCGCTGAGGCTGTTAAAGGACGTCGAGCATCCCGTTATTGACCAGCTCCAACTCTACGAGACGATGCTGTATGCGCGTCCGGTCGATCCTTTCAACCTTCGCCGCGTCGCTTCAGGGCTCATAGCTCATCGTGAGCGATTTGCGGGTGCGTTTCGATCCCGCGCTCTCGGCCGCGCCAAGGCGACTGAACTCTCGATTGCGCTTCAAATCGATCATCAGCCGGACGTCATCATCGCCAATTTCGGGCCGACCGGCGTTTCTGCGGCCCGCTTGAAGGAAAACTTCTTTCCAAAGGCGAAAGTCGTGGTGATCTTTCATGGCTACGATGTATCCGGCTACGTCGCTAAGCACGGCTGGGACGTCTACAGGAAAATGGCACCGAACGTCGACCTTGCCGTTTGCGTCACCGAGCGCTGGTCCGAACCGATCAAGCGCGAAACAAAGATGGCCAATGTCATCGTGCACCATCTGGGTGTTCGTTGCCGTGACATGCCAAGCTGGCAAAGGCCGCGGCGTCAAGACTTCTCGATCTTATTCGTTGGCCGAATGACGGAGAAGAAGGGCTTTCGTCATCTGATCGCCGCGGCCGCAATTCTTCGGGCGAGAAACGTCTCACTGCACGTCGATGCAGTCGGGGATGGGCCCAATCTGGCGAGTTACAAAGCGGAGATCGCCAAACAAGGCCTAACGGATGCGTTCACGTTCCATGGAGCTCGCACGCATGGCTTCGTCCTCGATCTGATGAGCAAGGCCGATTGCCTCGTGGCGCCCAGCATCACGGCCGAGGGCGGCGATCAGGAAGGAATTCCCGTCGTCCTGATGGAAGCGATGGCAATCGGGACGCCCGTGGTCTCGACGCGGCACTCGGGTATTCCGGAACTCATTGAGGCGGAGAAATCGGGTTTGCTGGTGGACGAAAAAGACGACAGCGGCCTTGCAGACTGCATCGAACGGCTCGCGCGTAATCCCGCGATGAGCTCCGATCTTTCTACTGCCGCACGCGGGCGCGTTCGCGAGTCGTTTGATGCGGAGGCCCAAAATAGAAAACTCTTCGAGATGATCGAAGGACTTTAGCGACAAACCAAGGCTGGTTTTGCCTGTTAGAAACCGTCTCTATTTCACACGCATAAGTTGCGCTCGCCGCGTTGAAAGGCCATAAGGTCTCGGTTCTGGGATACGGGGCTCTCGATGGCAAAAAAGAAAACGGCGCTGATATCCGGCGTTACCGGTCAGGACGGCGCGTATCTCACGCGCTTCTTGCTCGACAAAGGTTATCTCGTTCACGGCATCAAGCGGCGCTCATCATCGTTCAATACGCAGCGCGTGGATGAGATCTATCAAGATCCGCATGAAGCCGGCACGTCGTTCTTCATGCACTACGGAGACCTCACGGACGCGACGAATATCATTCGCCTGGTGCAGGAAACGCAGCCCGACGAAATCTACAACCTGGCGGCGCAAAGCCACGTCCAGGTGAGCTTCGAAACGCCCGAATATACGGCCAACGCCGATGCCATCGGCGTGTTGCGCTTTCTCGAAGCGCTTAGAATTTTGAAGCTCGAGAATTCCGTACGTTTCTATCAGGCGTCCACATCCGAACTCTACGGCAAGGTGCAGGAGACGCCGCAAACGGAAACGACTTCGTTCTATCCGCGCTCGCCCTATGGGGTTGCAAAGCTCTATGCGTATTGGATCACGGTCAATTACCGCGAGTCTTACGGAATGCACGCCTCGAACGGCATCCTGTTCAATCATGAGAGCCCGATACGTGGCGAGACGTTCGTGACGCGCAAGATCACGCGGGCCGCGGCGCGGATCAGTGCGGGCCTGCAGCCGGCGCTTTATCTCGGCAACCTCGACGCAAAGCGCGACTGGGGCCATGCCAAGGATTATATCGAAGGCATGTGGATGATCGTTCAAAACGAACGGCCGGACGATTACGTACTTGCGACAGGAGAAACGCATTCGGTGCGGGAATTCGTCGAGCTGGCATTTGCCGAGGTTGGAATGAGCGTGGTCTGGAAAGGCAAGGGCGCGGACGAGATCGGCTATGACGTGAAAACGGGCAACGAGCTGGTGCGGATCGATCCGAGGTATTTCAGGCCGACGGAAGTCGATCTACTGCTCGGCGACGCGAGCAAGGCGCGTGCGACGCTCGGCTGGCAGCACAAGGTGAAATTCCCGGAGCTGGTAAAAGAGATGGTCTCAGCGGACGTTCAGCTGCTCGAGCGCGAAAGCTGGCGCAACACGCTCAACGAATAGCCAGACCCACACAACGCAGAGGACGCGATGACTTTCGAGTTGAGCAGAAAGCGTGTTTTCGTCTCCGGGCATCGCGGCATGGTCGGGTCGGCGATCGTGCGCATGCTGGCCAACGAGGATTGCGAGGTGCTGACGATCCGCCGCGATCGGCTCGATCTTCGCGATCAAGCCGGCGTCAGGGCATGGTTCGATCGCGAACGGCCAGATGTGGTGTTTCACGCGGCCGCAAAAGTGGGTGGCATTCTGGCAAATGATACCTACCCGGCCGCGTTTCTTTACGACAATCTCGCCATCGAAATGAATGTCATCGACGCGGCATTCCGCAGTGGAGTCACCAAGCTCTTGTATCTCGGGTCGTCTTGCATCTACCCGAAATTTGCGCCGCAACCCATTCCCGAAAGCGCCCTTCTGACCGGAAGCCTAGAGCCGACGAACGAAGCCTATGCCATCGCGAAGATCGCGGGTCTGAAACTTTGCGAAGCTTATCGACGCCAATACGGCGCGGATTTCATCTCGGCGATGCCGACCAATCTTTATGGGCCGGGCGATAACTATGATCTCGCGAAGAGCCACGTCATCCCGGCGATGCTTCGCAAGGTGCATGAAGCGAAGCGCTCGGGAGCCGCGGAAATCGTGATATGGGGCACGGGCACGCCCCGGCGGGAATTCCTGCACGTCGACGACGCGGCAAGCGCACTCGTGCATCTGATGAAAGTCTATTCCGACGCGGAACACGTCAACGTCGGCACAGGCGCCGACATCACGATCATGGAACTCGCAAAACTCGTGTGTGAGGTCGTTGGCTTCGATGGCGCCATCGTAACCGATTCCAGCAAGCCCGACGGCACGCCACGCAAGCTGCTCGATATCTCCAAGTTGAGAGCCACTGGCTGGCGACCTCGATATGAATTGAGGGAGGGTCTCACGGACTCCTACCGGTGGTTCCAATCCAACGAAGCGACAGCGCGATTGACTGTCTGAGGCAGGGCCTGTCCCGGCGGCGATTCTAGGCGTAGGATTCTATGCGATCCTGTGCGGAGGTGACATGTTTGGGCTGCTCAATCTTAAGCCGGCAAGGCGCTTAGGCGCCCTCAGCT
>JAICLG010000163.1 GCA_025927515.1 Hyphomicrobium sp. | reverse complement strand
GCACGCTCGTCTACAAGGGCATGTTCCTGTCGTATCAGGTGAAGGCCTACTACAAAGACCTTTCGGACCCGCGTCTGATGTCGGCGCTGGCGCTCGTGCATCAGCGCTTCTCGACCAATACTTTTCCATCTTGGAAGCTGGCGCACCCGTACCGGATGGTCGCGCACAACGGCGAGATCAACACGCTACGCGGCAACGTCAACTGGATGGCGGCGCGGCAGGCTTCCGTTTCCTCGCCGCTCTTTGGCGCCAAGATCTCCAAGCTGTGGCCGATCTCCTACGAGGGCCAATCCGACACCGCGTGCTTCGACAACGCGCTCGAATTCCTCACGATGGGCGGCTACAGCCTCACGCATGCCGCGATGATGCTGATCCCAGAAGCCTGGTCCGGCAATCCGACGATGGATACGAAGCGGCGCGCCTTCTACGAATATCATGCCTGCCTGATGGAACCCTGGGACGGCCCCGCCGCGATGGCCTTCACCGATGGCCGGCAGATCGGCGCAACGCTCGACCGCAACGGACTCCGGCCCGCGCGCTATCTCGTGACCAAGGACGACACGGTCATCATGTCGTCGGAGTCGGGTGTGCTGCCGGTCGAGGAATCGAACATCGTCAGGAAGTGGCGCTTGCAGCCGGGCAAGATGCTTCTGATCGATCTCGAAAAGGGCCGCATCATCTCGGATGAAGAGCTGAAGGCGGAGATTGCCTCAAGCCATCCTTACGAAACGTGGCTGAAGCGCACGCAGATCAAGGTCGCCGACCTGCCGCTGCCCGCCAAGACGGCTGCCTCGGCGAAGTCGAACGTGGCGCTTTTGGATCTTCAGCAGGCCTTCGGCTACACGCAGGAGAGCCTCAAGTTCCTGATGTCGCCGATGGCGGAACGCGGCGAAGAAGCTATCGGATCGATGGGCACCGACACGCCGATCTCGGCGCTGTCGTCGAAGTCGAAGCTGCTGCACACCTATTTCAAACAGAACTTTGCGCAGGTCACGAATCCGCCGATCGACTCGATCCGCGAAGAGCTGGTGATGAGTCTCGTCTCGTTCATCGGTCCGCGTCCGAACCTTCTCGATCTCAAGGGTACCTCTAAGCAGAAGCGGCTCGAAGTCGACCAGCCGATTCTGACGAACGAAGACCTGGAGCGCATTCGCGGCATCGGAGCCGTCAAGGACAACGACTTCGCCTCGATCACGATCGACATCACGTATCCGGCGGAAAAGGGCGAGGCCGGCATGGGCCCGGCGCTCGACGGCGTCTGCGCGGAAGCGGAGGAGTACGTCCGCGCCAAGGAGTTCAACATCATCATCCTGTCGGATCGGCGCGCCGGTCCGGATCGCATCGCCATTCCGGCATTGCTGGCGACCTCGGCCGTACACCATCACCTGATCAAGCAGGGCCTCCGCACGTCGGTCGGTCTCGTCGTCGAAACGGGTGAAGCGCACGAGATCCATCAATTCTGCACGCTCGCGGGCTACGGCGCCGAAGCAATCAATCCGTATCTGGCGTTCGAAACGCTCTATGCGATGCTTCCGGATCTGCCCGAAGGCACCACGCCGGACATCGTCAAGAAGCGTTTCATCAAGGCGATCGGCAAGGCCATCCTGAAGGTGATGGCCAAGATGGGCATCTCCACGTACCAGTCCTATTGCGGCGCGCAGATCTTCGATGCCGTCGGGCTTCGGTCGACGTTCGTTGATCGCTACTTCACCGGCACGCATACGCAGATCGAAGGCGTCGGCCTACGCGAGATCGCGCGCGAGACGGTCGAGCGTCACAAGGCGGCGTTCGGTGACGTTCCGGTGCTCGCCCATGCGCTCGAAGTCGGCGGCGAATACGCCTATCGCGTCCGCGGCGAAGCACACATGTGGCGGCCTGGAACCGTCGCTGACTTGCAGCATGCTGTCCGCGCTACGGACAACGCCGACGCCATGAGCGGCCGCATCCCGCAGAAGTTCCGCGACTATTCGAAGTCGATCAACGATCAGTCCGAACAACTGATGACGCTGCGCGGCATGTTCCGCATTCGCTCGGCGGAAAGCATGGGGCGCAAGCCGATCCCGCTGGAGGACGTCGAGCCCGCCGCAAATATCGTGAAGCGCTTTTCGACGGGCGCCATGAGCTATGGCTCCATCAGCCGCGAGGCGCACACCACGCTCGCGATCGCGATGAACCGCATCGGCGGCCGTTCGAATACCGGCGAAGGCGGCGAGGAATCGGATCGCTTCAAGCCGATGGCCAATGGCGATTCCATGCGCTCGGCGATCAAGCAGATCGCTTCGGGCCGCTTCGGCGTCACGACGGAGTATCTCGTCAACTCCGATATGATGCAGATCAAGATGGCGCAGGGCGCGAAGCCCGGCGAAGGCGGCCAGCTTCCCGGCCACAAGGTGGACGCCACGATCGCGAAGGTGCGCCATTCGACTCCGGGCGTCGGGCTGATTTCGCCACCGCCGCATCACGACATCTATTCGATCGAAGATCTGGCGCAGCTCATCTACGACCTGAAGAACGTCAATCCGAAAGCCGACGTATCGGTGAAGCTCGTCTCGGAGGTTGGCGTCGGCACGGTGGCTGCGGGCGTCGCCAAGGCACGTGCCGATCATGTGACGATTTCGGGCTTCGAGGGCGGCACGGGCGCGTCACCCCTGACGTCAATCAAGCACGCTGGTTCTCCGTGGGAGATCGGCCTCGCTGAAACGCACCAGACGCTTGTCGGCAACCGGCTGCGCGGACGCATCGCCGTTCAGGTTGACGGCGGCGTCAGGACCGGACGCGACGTCGTCATCGGTGCGCTGCTCGGCGCCGACGAGTTCGGTTTCGCCACCGCGCCGCTGATCGCGGCCGGCTGCATCATGATGCGCAAGTGCCATCTCAACACGTGCCCGGTCGGCGTCGCGACGCAGGACCCGGTGCTGCGCGCCAAGTTCTCGGGCAAGCCCGAGCACGTCATCAACTTCTTCTTCTTCATCGCCGAAGAGGTGCGCGAGATCATGGCGCAGCTCGGCTTCCGCACCTTCAGCGAGATGATCGGGCAGAGCGATCAACTCGACAAGGATCGCGCTATCGAGCATTGGAAGGCGCGCGGGCTGGATTTCAGCAAGCTCTTCTTCAAGCCGAATGCACCGAAGGATGTCGCGATCTACAATAGCGAGCGTCAGGACCACGGCCTCGACAAGGTGCTCGACGTCAAGCTGATCGAAGTCGCGAAGCCTGCCCTCGAAACGAAGAAGGCGGTCAAGGCCGAGTTCGGGATCAAGAACATCAACCGGTCGACGGGTGCAATGCTCTCGGGCGAGGTGGCCAAGCGCTACGGTCACGCGGGCTTGCCCGAGGACACGATTTGGCTATCGCTCAAGGGCACCGCCGGACAAGCTTTCGGAGCCTGGGCCGCGCACGGCGTTACGCTCGATCTCATCGGCGAAGGCAACGACTATGTTGGCAAGGGTCTCTCGGGCGGCAAGCTGATCGTCCGGCCTGCTCCCGAATCCAGCATCACGCCGGAAGAAAGCATCATCGTCGGCAATACCGTGCTTTACGGCGCGATCACCGGCGAGTGCTACTTCCACGGCGTGGCGGGCGAACGCTTCGCGGTCCGCAACTCGGGCGCCTATGCCGTCGTCGAAGGCACGGGCGATCACGGCTGCGAATACATGACGGGCGGCGTTGTCGTCGTGCTCGGCCCGACTGGGCGCAACTTCGCGGCCGGCATGTCGGGCGGCATTGCCTACGTGCTCGACGAGAAGGGCGATTTCGAGAACCATCTCAACAAGGGCATGGTGCAGCTCGAAGCGCTGACGGCCGACCCCGGCTCACTGCAGAAACTTTCACAGCAAGGTGGCGATGTCGCGATCGCGGTTCGCAGCGTGATGGTGGACATGCGCGAGCAGGATGCCGAAAGGCTTCACACGCTGATCGCCCGTCACGCCCGCTACACCAACTCGCGGCGGGCCCAGGAAATCCTGAAGGACTTCGCGGCCTATCTGCCGAAGTTCAAGAAGGTCATGCCGATCGAATATCGCCGTGCTTTGGCAGAGCTTGCGAAGGCGCGCGAGACGAACCGCGAGGCGGAAGCGGAAGCAGCGGCGGCAAGTCAGTAATCGGGCTGCGCGGACGACGAATAGAACGAAGAGAAAGACGAAAGAAGAATGGGCAAGCCAACGGGGTTTCTCGAAATCGAACGCGCCGACCGCAAATACCGGCCGGTCGAAGAACGATTGAAGCACTGGAAGGAATTTGTCGAACCGCTGTCGGAAGCGGAGGTCAAGAAGCAGGCTACCCGCTGCATGGATTGCGGCATTCCCTATTGCCACAATGGCTGCCCGGTCAACAATCAGATCCCGGACTGGAACGACCTCGTCTATCTCGGCGACTGGAAGCAGGCCGCCGACAATCTGCACTCGACGAACAATTTCCCCGAGGTCACAGGCCGCATTTGCCCGGCGCCGTGCGAAGCCGCGTGCACGCTCAACATCGACGATAAGCCGGTCACGATCAAGACGATCGAATGTTCGATCGCCGACCGGGCGATTGAGGAAGGCTGGGTTCAGCCACAGCCGCCGGAAAAGAAAACCGGCAAGAAGGTCGCCATTATCGGCTCGGGCCCCGCGGGCCTTGCAGCGGCGCAGCAGCTGGCGCGCGCCGGGCACGACGTTCATGTCTACGAAAAGAACGAGCGGCCGGGCGGGTTGCTCGTTTACGGCATTCCCGACTTCAAGATGGAAAAGGACATCATCGCGCGTCGCGTCAAGCAGATGGAAGCCGAGGGCGTCACCTTCCATTGCGGCGTCCGCATTGGCCACGACCTGTCGGCGAAAGAGCTTGAGAACACGCACGACGCCGTTCTGATCGCGATCGGCTCCGAGCAGCCGTTCGATTTCTTCGCCAAGTCGCCGGGCCGCGAGCTCGATGGCATTCATTACGCGATGGATTTCCTGCCGCAGCAGAACCGTCGCAATGCGGGCGAGCCGCAAAAGCCCAAGACGAGAGAAATTTCGGCGAAGGGCAAGCACGTCATCGTCATCGGCGGCGGCGATACCGGTTCGGACTGCATCGGGACGTCGTTCCGGCAGGGCGCAAAAAGCGTCACGCAGCTCGAGATCATGTCGATGCCGCCACAGAAGGAGAACAAGGCGCTGTCGTGGCCGCATTGGCCGCTGAAGCTGCGTATCTCCTCGTCGCAGGCCGAGGGTGCAAAGACGGAATATTCGATCTCGACGACCGGCTTCACCGGCGAAGACGGCAAGGTCAAGAAGCTGCACTACACCCGCGTCAACGCCCACCTGCAGCCGATCGAGGGCAGCGAAGGTGCGCTCGATGCGGATCTCGTGCTGTTCGCGATGGGATTTTCTGGTCCCGTCGAAACCGACGTCATCAAGGAACTGCAGCTTCCGGTCGTTCCACGCGGCCGCTTCAAGGGGCTCGACGCGACGGACAGGGATTACAGCCTCGCGGCCTCGCCGAAGCTGTTCTGCGCCGGCGACATTCGCCGGGGTCAATCGCTGGTCGTGTGGGCCATCCGCGAAGGTCGTCAGGCCGCGCATGCCATCGATAAATTTCTGATGGGCACGACGGTCCTGCCGCGCTGAGATCTGCGCCGCCTGTTACGTCAACCGCAGGACGATCGCGCCCAGCGCGATGATGCAAGCTGCCGCCAAGCGCCTGCCGAGCCTTTCCTTCAGCACGAGCACTGAAATGATCGTGCCGAACAGGATCGACGTTTCGCGCAGCGCCGCGACGACGGCGACGGGCGCCTTGGTCATGGCCCACAGCACCAGGCTGTAGGCGACCAACGTTCCCGATCCGCCCAGAAGTCCGACGACCCAGTTCGCTCCGATGTGCCGGAATGCGCGCCGCCGATTGGCGACAATCACCCAGCAGACGAGCGGAATTCCCGTCAAGAGGAACACCCAGAGCGTGTAGGCCGTCGACGCATCCGAATGGCGGACGCCGAAGCCATCGACGAGCGTATAGCTCGCGATGATGACGGCGTTAAAAAGCGCCAATGCGATCCCCTTCCCGTCGCCTTCCTGCTTGATGCTGACCATGCTCAGGACGCCGAAGGAAATGAGGCTGATGCCGATCCAGGATAGCGACGGGAGCGACTCGCGCAGAACCAGCGCGCTGACGGCCGCGACCAGAAACGGCGCCGTTCCCCGCATTAGCGGATAGGTCTGGCTCATATCGGCAAGATGATAGGCGTAAGCGATCATCACGAAGTAGACGACATGGATCGACGCAGACGTCGCGATATAAGGCCAGCTCGCGGGATCGGGTTGCGGCAGAAACGGGAGCACGAGCGCCGCAATCAGCGCCGCCGATCCGGCGACGACAATCGCCGTCAGGAGCTTGTCGCCCGCGCCCTTGACGACAGCATTCCAAGCCGCGTGGAGAAATGCGGCCAGCAGCACGGATCCGAAGACGACGACTTGCATGGCATCACTTTATCGGCGACCGCAGCGCGCACCAGAGCGCGAAGCCGCGCATGTTGTGTCGGTTGTCCAGAATCACGCGGCTCAGCCTCGCGGCGGCGCGTTGTTGGGATCGGATTGGCTCGTGGAATCGGCCTTGGAAGGCCAGGAAATGTCGTCGGCGCGGCCGGGCTTCGGCTGCAAACGTTCCCCCTTAACCAATAGGCGAAAATATGGGGCTTGCGTCGGCGAAAGTCTGCCGCGGTCGCGATTTCCGGGCGGCGTTATCGAGCTCATCAAGGTCATACCACCGCCGATCTGGTCGACGAGCAGATCACCACGCGGCCCGGAGCTTTCGCGCCGCGCCATCAGTGCAACGACCGAGGCGGGGATTGACGGGCGCAGAATTTCGATCGTCTGAGTGTCCTCGCGGCCATTGCCGCCAATTACCTTAAGCGTGACCTTGCCATTGTCGGCCTTTTGAT
>JAICLG010000035.1 GCA_025927515.1 Hyphomicrobium sp. | reverse complement strand
ATCAGGGAAGTCACTGCGGATCGAAGGCTGGTTCGCCAAGATCATGTACCGCTCGCTTTATAAAATGCACGAGGTCGCGCTGTACGGCTTCATCAAGGTCGCGCTCGACACCATTTCGCGCACCCTGAACCGCCGGACCGAGCCGCAGGTCAAGCTGCACTGAGGATATGCCCTTCGTCATTCTCGAACGATCGAGCGCAGCGACATCGTTCAGGAATCCAGCATAAAATGGGCCGAAGGCCCAATATTGCGTCTTCGACGAGCCTTGTGCTGGATCCCCGCGCTCAACGTGCTTCGCCACGCGCGCCCACGGATGACGATGCGCTAGCTCCGCTCGCGAAGCGCCGTGAGCAGCTCGGTCGTCGGATAGCTGTCGGCGGGCAGGCCGAGCTTCATTTGCATCTCCTTGACCGCCTTGCGCGTTCCCGCGCCGAGCTTGCCGTCGATCTCACCGACGTCGAAGCCTTGCTGCTTCAGGAGAGCCTGTAGCTCCTTCGTCTGCTGATAATCAAGCGAAGGAACATCGCCCGAGGAACGGCTGATGTTCGGAGCACCCGCCATGCGAGCCGCCAGATAGGCTGCGGTCGTTGCATACGTCAGCGACTGGTTCCATTGCGTATAGACATGGAAATTCGGATAGGCGAGGAATGCCGGCCCCTTGCGTCCCATCGGCAGCAATAGCGATGCAGGAAGATTGTCCGAAGGCAGCGCTTTGCCGACGCCTTCCACGCCCCACGCGACCCACTGCGACCGCGGCAACTGAATAGCGAGATCGGCTTTCTCCCAAGGCAGATTTTTCGTGATGCGCACCTGTTCGAGCCAAGGCTCGCCGCGGCGCCAACCCATCGACGAAATGAACTTCGCAGTCGATGCGATGATGTCGGGAATGTCGTGAATGAGATCGACGCGGCCGTCGCCGTCGTAGTCGACTCCGTAATTATAGTAGTGCTGCGGCAGGAACTGCGTCTGCCCGAGTTCGCCGGCCCACGATCCGATCATCTGGTCCGGCCTCAGGTCGCCACGTTCCACGATCTTCATCGCAGCCTTCAACTCGCCGCGGAACATGTCGCCGCGCCGGCAATCCCAAGCGAGCGTCAGCAGCGAGCGCATGACCGGCAGCTTGCCCATGCCGCCGCCGAAATCGCTTTCGAGTGCCCAAAAACCCGTGATGACCGGACCCGGGACACCGAAGTCTTTCTCGGCACGCGCGAACAAATCCTTGTAGCGATGCAGGTACGACTTTCCGACCTTCTCGCGGCTGTTCGTGGCGAGCTTGAAATAAAACTGGGTGAACGTCTGAGAAAAGAAGCTTTGCCTGCGATCGCGCGCAATGACGCTCATGTCCGGTGTCATTCCACCGATCGTTTCCTCTATCGTTTGAGGACGAATGCCCTCCGCAATCGCCTCCCGCTTGAAATCGGCGACCCAGCGATTGAACGGCACCGTATTCTTGCAAGTGCGCTTGTTAGCCGCCGGAGGCGGCGAGCTCTCCGCCATCGCCGCTCCGCTCATTGCCGCGGACGCAATAAGGACAGCCAAAAGAATGAGGCGAGTAGCGCGCATAGGAATGCCTTCGGGAAAGTTGAGATGGACCGGCACCCTGCCGGTAGGGCGGAATGGGTCAAGATACTGTGGCCTCAGTGAGGCTACGCTCGACGCGATTACCCTTTCCACCCCGTCAAGTCGATCCCTAAGCGTTTCCGATCAGGATACCTACGGCAAAAACGAGAAGACCGCCGACGACGACCTCGAACGCAGCGCGAACGAATCGCGTGTCCATGAACCGGGCGCGTACGCCTGCGATGATCCAAAGCTCGACGAAAACCACCGCGATCGCGATGCTCGTTGCCGTCCAGAAATTCGAAATGAGATAAGGCAGCGTATGACCGAGGCCGCCAAACGCGGTCATCACGCCGGTGACGCTGCCGCGTATCCACGGATTGCCGCGGCCGGAGATCTGGCCGTCGTCCGCCAAGGCTTCAGCAAACGCCATCGAAATCCCAGCGCCGACGGACGCCGCGAGACCGACGAGAAAAGTCTGCCAGGTGTTATGCGTCGCGAACGCCGCCGCGAAGATCGGCGCCAGTGTCGAAACGGACCCGTCGATCAATCCGGTGAGACCGGGTTGCACATACTGAAGGACGAAGGCCCGGCGCGCGACCTGCTCTTCGGCAGACCGCGCGGTGTTCGTCAGTTCGATTTCGGAAATGTGCTGGGCAATTCCGATGTGCTCATCCTCGGCCGCAATCAGGTCGCCAAGCAGCTTGCGGACGTCGGCGTCCGAGGCGCGCTCGAGAGCCGAGCAATAGAAATCGCGTGTCTCCTTCTCGATGGCCTCGGCCTGATTCCGGACCTTTTCGAGTCCGAGCGGCCAAACGAACCAGATCGGATCGTGGCGCACGAAGCCGGAGACATCCTGACGGCGGATAAGCGGAATGTGGTCGCCGAACTTTTGCCGGAACAGATCGATCAGCCGGCGCCGGTGCTCGTTCTCCTCCTCGGCCATCTCGGTGAAGATTTTCGCCGATGCCGGATAGTCCGTACCGAGCCCGGCAGCGTAATCGGCGTAAATACGGCCGTGCTCCTCTTCCAGCGAGATAGCGAGCGCCAGGATCTGGCGCTCATCGAGATCAGTGAATTTCCGCATCTATCCTGTCCGGCAAAGCCGCTTTTCATACATTAGAATAATTCTAATAAATGAACTACGGGCGCGCAAGCCTCAAGAGACAAAGCCCGGGCGTGGCAACGACGCGGTATCGCTCTGTCAGTAGGCGGAAAATAAAAGGCGCCGCACTCGAAAGGCGGCGCCTTTAAAACCTGTCCCAGAGGCGTGCGCGTTCTTTAGCGCGAGTTACCTCTATTGCTGGACGAACCGCCCGTCTTGCCCATGGCATTCTGCTGCGCGTCGATCCACGTCGACATCGCCTGCTGCCAGCCCTTCTGCCACATCTCCGCAGCCTGCATCCAAAATTGAATGGGGTTCGCTGCGTTCGCTCCGAAATCGGGCATGCCGGGGAACATCGCGGTGGTAAAGCCTCCGGGCCTGCCAGGAGCACCGCCAAAACCGGAAAAGCCCGGAAAATTCGAAAATTGCCCAGGCGTTCCGATCGATTTCACCTGTTTCTCCCAGACTTCCATGACCTGATCGACGGCCTGAAGCTGAAGCTTGGAAGCATTCTGCATCTGCTTGCGGCTGAGTTCGACGAAATCCGTCGGCCAGCCCAGCGCCTCCGCCGCTTCCGACATCTTGTCGAAAACAGCGTTACTGTTCTTCTCGGTTATATTGGCGAGTTCGGAACGCCACTTCGACATCGCGTCGAAGGCTTGCACCACAGACTTGCGCGCGTCTTCGCCGAGCTTCGTAAACGCGGGATTAGCCTCGAATGGGGAATTCGCCATATCGTCTCTCCGGGGGTCTCGGACATCTTCGTGGATGTCCAGAGGTTTTTCGCATACCAGTACCGAAGTGACCAGCAATCTTCGGCGCCCATGCGGCGATGCAGCCGCCGATCATAAGCTCTCATGAGCTTAACGGCCCTTTTGCCTCCAGGTTCCGGGTGCTATGAGCCCCGCCCATGACCGATATTTCCCGTATACGAAACTTTTCAATAATCGCTCACATCGATCACGGAAAATCGACGTTGTCGGACAGGCTGATTCAGCTCTGTGGCAACGTATCGAACCGGGAGATGAAAGCTCAAATCCTCGACTCGATGGAAATCGAGCGCGAGCGCGGCATTACGATCAAGGCGCAGACCGTCCGCCTCGACTACCGCGCCAAGGATGGCAACCTCTATCAGCTCAACCTGATGGACACGCCCGGCCACGTCGATTTCGCCTACGAGGTATCGCGATCGCTCGCGGCCTGCGAAGGCGCGATCCTTGTCGTCGACGCGAGCCAGGGCGTCGAGGCGCAGACGCTCGCCAACGTCTATCAGGCGCTCGACAACGAGCTCGAAATTCTCCCGGTGCTGAACAAGGTCGACCTGCCCGCGGCTGACGTTGATCGCGTCAAGCAGCAGATCGAGGACGTGATCGGCATCGATGCGTCGAACGCCATCGGCGTTTCGGCGAAAACCGGGCTCAATGTTGAAGCCGTCCTCGAAGCCATCGTCGAACGCTTGCCGCCTCCGAAGGGCGACGGCGCGAAGCCGCTGAAAGCCATGCTCATCGACAGCTGGTACGACGCGTATCTTGGCGTCATCGTCCTCGTTCGCGTCATCGACGGTAATCTGAAGAAGGGCCAGCGCGTCAAGCTGATGTCGACGGGCGCCAGCTATCAGATCGAACGCGTCGGAATATTCCGGCCCAAGCAGGAAATGCTTGAGAAGCTCGGGCCTGGCGAGGTCGGCTTCTTCACCGCCGCGATCAAGGAAGTCGCTGACACGCGTGTCGGCGACACCATCACCGACGAAAAGAATCCAACCGTCGAAGCGCTGCCCGGCTTCAAGCCCGCGCAGCCCGTCGTCTTCTGCGGGCTCTTCCCGGTCGATGCCGCGGAGTTCGAGGACTTGCGGGAAGCGATGGGCAAGCTTCGCCTCAACGACGCAAGCTTCTCATTCGAAACAGAAAGCTCCGCAGCCCTCGGGTTCGGCTTCCGTTGCGGCTTCCTCGGGCTCTTGCACCTGGAGATCATCACCGAGCGGCTCGAACGCGAATTCAACCTCGACCTCATCACGACCGCGCCCAGCGTCATCTACCATTTGCATATGAATGACGGCGCGATGATCGAGATGCACAATCCAGCCGACATGCCGGACGTCGTCAAGATCGATCACATCGAAGAACCTTGGATCGAAGCGACGATCCTCGTGCCCGACGATTACCTCGGTGCTGTCCTCAAGCTCTGCCAGGACCGGCGCGGGCGCCAAAAACAGCTCACCTACGCCGGTTCGCGCGCCATGGTGATCTACGAACTGCCGCTCAACGAAGTGGTGTTTGACTTCTATGACCGGCTGAAAAGCGTCTCGCGCGGCTACGCCTCGTTCGATTATCACATCAAGGATTATGAAGAAGGCGACCTCGTCAAGCTGACGATCCTCGTCAACAGCGAGCCCGTCGACGCGCTATCGATCATCGTGCATCGTTCGCGCGCCGAAAGCCGCGGGCGCTCGATGTGCGAAAAGCTCAAGGAACTCATTCCTCCGCACCTGTTCCAGATTCCGATCCAGGCAGCGATCGGCGCCAAAGTCATCGCGCGCGAGACGATCAGGGCGCTTCGCAAAGACGTCCTCGCCAAGTGTTACGGCGGCGACATCACGCGAAAGCGGAAGCTGCTCGACAAGCAAAAGGCCGGCAAGAAGAAGATGCGCGAATTCGGCAAGGTCGAAATTCCGCAGGAGGCCTTCATCAACGCCCTCAAAATGGACGATAACTGACCGCGTACGGATATAAAAAAGCGGCGATCCGTATGGTCGCCGCTTTTGTCTGAAGCTTGGGATTTCGATCAGTCGTGATCGATCTCTTTCTTGATGATGGAAAGGTCCTTGGCACTCAGGTCAACGTCGTATTGCTTGCCATCCGCGCCAATCGCATCGTCGACCTCCCACTTTCCGTCATCGAATTCAATTTTTCGCCATTTGGTAAAGCCTTCCTTGGTGAGAGCGGCGCTGATGGCGGATGTCTCTTCCGCCGTCGGAGGGCGGCCGTCCGCGAGGGCAATGCCAGCGGCGAAAGACGTCGCCGCAAGAACTACAGCCGCGAATTTGATGCGTGTCATGTTGGGGACCTCACTCGATATCGTCGTTGCGCTTCGATAACGCGGAGCGGCGGCATCCCGTTCGCCTTCGCCGCCAACCGTATGAGTAATCATTGCAGCAGCAGAACCAAGACGGCGAGAACATTTTGTTATTTCATCGCCTTACGCGCCCAGCCTGACGACGCAAAAATCGCTGCCGCTCGCGAAATTCGATATCGGGCGGCCGGTAAGAACCCGTGTCGCACCAGGGATTTCCGTAATAACCATAGAAACCGTTGATCGGCGTGCAATCGCGTTCCACGCGCGGAACGTGCAAGCGCTTCGCTCTATGTGGGCTGAGTTTGTGCGCAGACGCAGCCGAAATCCCGAGCCCCGATACCAGAGCGGCGGAAACCACAAACATCGCGAACGGACGTAGACGCATCTTGCGAAAATCCTGGGCCGCCATTTCGGGCGGCCGATTTAAGTAAAAGTCGCTCTACGCAAATAGGCATGGCCGAGCGCCGTCGCCAGCGCCCGGCCTTGAAGACGATCGCGACCGATCGTCGTCAGATTCAGGGCAGGCGTCCAAAACTGAACAGTCCGTAGAGCCAAGCCGCGACGGCCCCGAAGCCCGCCGAGATGCAAAGAATGGGCACGATTACGCTCGTGTTGCCTTCGAGTAGCGGCGATGGCTGGTGCGCAAGATAAGGCATGACGGTAAAGGCGCTGATCAGCCCCGGCCCGAACAAACCGAGGATAGCGCCCCGGATGGTCATCATGCCTTGCGGCTTCCATCCCAAAATCAAACCGAACAACGCTCCCCACAGACCACCCGTGAGTGCGTTGCCAGCAATCCAAGGTAGAACGAAATTTGGCACGATCAGACTTTGCACGGGCTCCATGCTCCACGGTGCAGCATTCCAACCCGTCCAATAATGCACAAACAGCCAGCTTATGAATTCGTGAGCCGTCACGGCCGCTATGACGCCCGCAATGAATCCCACCACGATGCTCTTCAAAGCATTCATATCCGTTTCCCTTCTTCGGCTTGTCCCCATAGCCAGTGAAACTGCTACTCCGCCGCAGGCAAATATTCCACGACCGTTGCGCGATTTGGCTCTCTGAGCGCTCCACCTGTTTGTCTCGGGCAACGCTTATGCTTCTGCTGGCGCGCTCCGCCATATTCTGGCCTTTCCTATCGCGTTTTCAGCGTGCGCCGCACAACGGTCCTCCGACGTCGCCATATGACGGGGCCAATCTGACTCGCTGAGATCCGGCGCGGCACCAGGGTAGCTGGCGCTTGCGGCTTCCCCTTCATTCTCCAAGGACGCTCATCACGCGGCGAATGCGGCTCGCGGATACCCGCTCCCTACGGGTGCGGTCGGGGTGTCGTCTGGGGCTTTCAACAAACCAAACACGAGGACTTCCCATGAGTAAGGGATCTATTGTTGTGCTCTTAGTTGTACTTGCAGCTCTCCTGCCGGGCACCGCCGATGCAAGAGGTCAGCACCACTCCATACGCAATCGCGATTCTTCGATTACGTGTCTGACGTGGGAGGCCCGCGCGCTTCTCAACCGCATCCGGGCGCACTTCAACCACGTCGAGATCGTCTCGACCTGTCGTGCCGGCGCCAAAATAGCCGGCACGAACTACCCGTCCCGCCATGCCTCTGGGCAGGCGATTGACTTCCGCGTTCCCGGACGCAAGGCCGAGGCCGTGCGCTGGCTCATTGCCCACCATCGCAACGGGGGAGTCATGACATACAGCGATATGGATCATATCCACGTCGATATCGGTCCGCATTTCGTCGCTCTGAACCGTCCAAGCGGACGAACCTGAGGCCATCTGGGGGGCGAGCGCTGTGCGCTCGCCGTACCTCACGGGTCCGTCCGAACGCTCCAATCTGAACGCCTCGAAACGGCCGGAATTTCAAGGCCATTGGCACCTTCGAAGGGGGTCTGGAAACCCTGCGGCGATCTTGCCTTTCTCGCTGGAGCAAGGCATATAGTCGCCATCGAACACGCCTTGGCTTACTCTTCGACAGCGCTACCGCCTGCCCTAAGACGTCTCCATCGCGCGATTTGATGGCCTCCGTCATTCCGCCGGAGGACGCATGTTTGCTTTGGAGGCAATTAATGTCGAATGGGACTGTGAAGTGGTTTAATGGTCAGAAGGGCTACGGCTTTATTCAACCGGAAGAAGGTGGCAACGACGTTTTCGTGCACATTTCTGCGGTAGAGCGCGCCGGCCTTCAGTCGCTTCGCGAAGGCCAGAAAATCTACTTCGAAACCGAGCGTGGACGTAACGGCAAGATCGCTGCCGTAAATCTTCGTCCGCTCTAAGGATTTCGAGACCACTCCACTCGCGCGGGGAGCAGCTCGGCTGCTCCCCGCTTTTCATATCAGACCACAATCTGATCAACAGACCGCAAAACGTTCGGAGATCGAATGGCGAAAGAAGAAATGCTTGAGTTCGAGGGCATAGTGGACGAGGTGCTACCCGATGCCCGCTGTCGCGTGAAGCTCGACAATGGACACGAAGTCATCGCGTACACCTCGGGGCGCATGAAGAAGAACCGCATCCGCATCCTTGCTGGCGACCGCGTCACCGTAGAAATGACGCCTTACGATTTGACCAAGGGGCGCATCAACTTCCGTCACAAAGATACGCGTCCGGGCCAGAGCGGCGAATTCGCCGGTGGGTCCCGTCCGGGTGGTCCGCCCCGTCGCGGCCGCTAATCGGCGACAAGCAGCGATCCAAGCGAGCGGAGGGCAAAGCCTATCGCTTGCAACGGATTAGGAAATAGCTGCAGCACGTTCATGATGCTCGACGCCGAGGCGACGAGCGATCCACAGCCAGACAAGAACCAGAGGCACGGCAACCGCGCCCATCGTACTCGCGGCGAATCCGAGACCACCGCCAAGACTGGAATAAAGCCATCCGGACGTCGCATCGCCTCCTCGGAACACGACCGTATCGATGAAATTCTGGACCTTGTATTTCTCGCCCGGCGTCGCGAGCGTGTAGATCACTTTGATCGCCGGATTTGCGAGCGAGAATGCCACGATACGTTCCGCTACCATGACGGCCGCGACGGCCCACAGCGTCGCGTCAAAACTCAAGAGGAGCGTCCCGGCGGCCGCCGTGAACGGTAACGCCAGAAGCGCAGCCGTCACGCCGAAGCGGCGCAGCACACGGGCCGTCCCGAACACCTCGATCAGAAACGTCGCGACACTCACCACGAAGTCGCGACCGGAAAAGAATTCGACGCGTCCGGCACTATCCGGAATAGCCGACGCCACGAGACGCGCTTGTTCGAGATAGAAAAACGTTCCGACGATGTTCGCGATGAACACGAACAGCGCAATCCGCGCGAACATCGGTGTCGTGAAAACCTTGACCGCACCATCGAAGATGCCGCCGCCTGCGGCATCCATTTCCCATCCGGTTTCCCCGGTTCTCAAGCGCCGCACGAGGAGCCCGGCCGCCATCGCGACGATCAACAGCATCGCTGAAACAAGTAGAAGATTGATTGGAGCAACGAGCCTGACCAATCCTTGAGTCAGCAAAGGCCCTGCAAGGGCGCCTGCCGTGCCGCCCGCGGAAATGAACCCGTAAAGACGTTTCGCTTCCTCATGCGACCAGAGTTCCGACATCAAGCTCCAGAATAGCGAGACGACGAACAGGTTGAAGACGCTGGCCCAGACGAAAAATCCGCCCGCGATCCATACGGTCCTGCCGGCCGACGTCAGCGCCAGCCAAAAGCCGAGCAAATCCAGAGCGAAAAAGACGTAGATGGCCGGCAGCACGAATCTGCGGGGAAACCGCGCGGCAACGAAGCCGAAGAGCGGCACCAGAACGACCATCACGGCAAAGACGATCGTAAAGAGACGATGCAGCGCGTCCTTGCCGAGCGTCACCCCGATGTCGTCGCGCACAGGGCGGATGATGTAATAGGCCGACAGAAGCGCGAAAAACATCGCGAAGGACGCCAGCAGCGCCGCAATCTCCGTTGGCTCGACATTGACAAAGCGCCGCAGCCAACGGCTCGGGCGCGACGGCGCGGTTGTGCTTTGCGTTATCATCGATCGGTACGGAATTTGCTGAGAAGCCCGAGGTATGCACGAGGCGCTTGGCTAGGAAGAACCGGCACGTTTGCTCAAGGATTTGCGATCAATGTTCAGTTAACGCAGTGCAGCACGACCGTTTGTTTCGGATGGCACTGTACCTTTCCTGCATGTGTGAGCGTTATCATTAGGCAGACAAACAATTTCTAGATTGTGACGAAGTGTAATCGTTCTATACTTATGCAATGCAACAACAACATGCTGCCCTGCGATCTGGAGACTAAGGCCGAAAAGCGGCATAAAAATCAAGGGATTCGGAGCGAGATGAACTACTACGCCTATGAAATGGCCCACGCGTTCATGTCGCCTGTCCGATTCGGTGTCCAAGCCCTGCGCCAGACGCTCGATTGGCCGCTGAACCCCATGGGCTACACCAGCGCGGGCAAGAACATGATCGCCGCCTGCGAGGTGTTCGAAAATATTACACGCCGCTACGGGAAGCCGGAGTTCGGCATCAAAAATGTCTCTCTGGCCGGACTCGATGTTCCGGTCCAGGAAGAAATCGCACTGACAAGGCCATTCTGTAATCTTCTCCATTTTGCGCGCGACGAAGCCAAGACAGGCAAGCGCAACGATCCCAAAGTTCTCATCATCGCCCCGATGTCGGGCCATTACGCAACCCTGTTGCGCGGCACGGTCGAAGCTATGCTCCCCGAGCACGACGTCTATGTCACGGATTGGGCCGACGCACGCGACGTGCCGATCGCGGCGGGGCGCTTCGACTTCGAAGACTTCGTCGACTACATCGCTGATTTCATTCGCTTCATCGGCCCCGACACTCACGTGATCGCGGTTTGCCAGCCCGCAGTCCCGGCGCTCGTCGCGACCGCCGTCATGGCGGCGCGTAATGAGGACACGCAACCCGCCTCACTTGTCTTGATGGGCGGCCCGATCGACACCCGGCGCAATCCGACGAAGGTCAATGACCTGGCTTTTCACAAGTCGATCGCCTGGTTCGAGCGCAACGTGATCTCGACCGTGCCGTTCCCACATCCCGGTTTCATGCGTCCGGTCTATCCGGGTTTCATGCAGCTCACGGGCTTCATGACGATGAACCTCGAGCGCCACATGAACGCGCATGTCGATCTCTTCAACAATCTCGTCAAGGGCGACTGCGACAGCGTCAGGCAGCATCAGACCTTTTATGAGGAATATCTCTCGGTCATGGACCTGACGGCCGAGTTCTATCTCCAGACCGTGCAGATCGTCTTCCAGGATCATTTGCTGGCCAATAAAAAACTCATGCATCGCAACGAGCCTGTCGACTGCTCGAAGATCACGAAGACTGCGCTGATGACCGTCGAAGGCGAACGCGATGATATTTGCGGCCTCGGCCAGACCGAAGCAGCCCACGACCTTTGTACGTCGATCCCCGACGACGAGAAATTCCATTATGTGCAGCAAGGCGTCGGCCATTACGGCGTCTTCAACGGCACCCGTTGGCGTACTGAAATTCAGCCGCGCATCCGCGAATTCATCCGTTCAATCGCTTACAAGCGCCTCGCACGGGCCGAGGGCGCATCCGCGCCGCGCCCCTATCGCGTCCTGAAGGATACGCCCGCCAACGGTACATCCGCCCCGACTCCCGACTGGCGCAAAAAGGCTTCCTTGAACGGCGTCAACGGCAAGCATCCGCCCGCCCCCGTGGGAGAGTAACCCCTCTTCACCAGCTCATACCGCTTCGCCCGGCTGCCGAGCGATGAAGCACTAATGCGCTTCGTCCCAATTGTCGGCCGCCTTGGCATCGACGTGGATCGGCACGGATAGTTTGACGGCAGGCTCGGCCGCCGTTTCCATCACTTTGCACGCCGTCTTGATGAGCGCTTCAGCGTCAGCATTCGCGACTTCAAAAACGAGTTCGTCGTGCACCTGCAGCAGCATCCGCGCCGATGATAGATTGGCGCGTTTCAGCGTCGCCGGCATCCGGATCATCGCCCGGCGAATAATGTCAGCCGCTGAGCCTTGGATCGGAGCGTTGATGGCCGCGCGTTCAAGAAAGCCCCGCATCGACGGATTCTTGGTGTTGATTTCCGGATAGTGGATGCGCCGCCCGAAAATCGTTTCGACGTGTCCGTGCGCATGCGCCTGCTTTTTCGTCGCCTCCATGTAATCGCGAATGCCCGGGAAGCGCTGGAAATATGTCTTGATGTAATCCCCGGCTTCCTCCCGGCTGATGCCGAGCTGATTGGCCAATCCGAAAGCCGAGATGCCGTAGATGATGCCGAAGTTGATCGCCTTGGCGCGGCGGCGGACTTCTCCGGGCATATCCTTCACCGGCACCCCGAACATTTCCGACGCCGTCATTGCGTGAATGTCGAGACCTTCGGCGAACGCTTTCTTCAGTTGCGGAATGTCGGCAACGTGCGCAAGCACGCGCAACTCGATCTGCGAATAGTCCGCCGAGACAAGCTTCATTCCCTTGTCCGCGATGAAAGCAGTCCGGATTTCGCGGCCTTCTTTCGTGCGGATCGGTATGTTCTGAAGATTGGGATCGGATGACGCGAGCCGCCCCGTTGTCGTTGCACCGAGCGCGTAGCTCGTGTGGATGCGGCCGGTCTGGGCGTTGATGTAGGCCGGCAGCGCGTCCGTGTACGTCGACTTGAGCTTCGTCATTTGCCGCCACTCGAGCATCGTGTTGATCAGGCGGCGGGCATCTCCGTCCAGCTCTTCATTCGCGGCGAGTTCGTCCAGCAGGTTGGCGCGCGTTTCCCACTGGCCGCTTTTCGTTTTCTTGCCGCCCGGCAGCTTCAGCCGGTCAAACAGAAGCTCCCCAAGTTGCTTCGGCGAACCGAGATTGAACTTATGGCCGACGAGCCCGTTGATCTCCTCTTCGAGCCGCACCGTGCGCTGCGCGAAGGCGTTCGAAAGTCGTGAAAGAATATCCCGATCGACCTTGATGCCCGCGTGCTCCATGTGCACGATGACCGACACGAGAGGTCTTTCCAGCGTCTCATAGACGGTCGCCATGCGCTCCGCAGCAAGACGCGGCTTGAGCGCCATCCAGAGCCGCATCGTCACGTCGGCGTCTTCGGCCGCGTATTCCGTCGCTTTGTCGAGCGGCATCGCCGCGAACGTCTTGTCCGATTTCTTGGCGCCCGGCGCATGTCCCATCGCCTGCGCGAACGTCATGCACGTATGGCCGAGATGACGTTCGGCCAAGGCATCCATTCCATGCTGGCCGCGCCCCCCGTCGAGCGCGTACGACAACAACATCGTATCGTCGAACGGGGCGACATCGATGCCGCGCGCCTTCATCACCAGAAGATCGTATTTGATGTTCTGCCCGATCTTCAGGATCGAAGGATCTTCGAGGAGCGGACGCAACAACGCCAGCGCCTCGTCGGCATCGAGCTGTTGCGGACGATTGTCGGCCCCTCCGAAAAGATCGCCGCTGGGACCTGTATGGCCGAGCGGAATGTAGCAAGCTTCGCCCGGCGCGACGGCAAGCGAGAGCCCGACCAGCTGGGCCTCGACGGCATTGATATCCGTCGTTTCCGTATCGAATGCGACATGCCCCGCTTGCACCGCGCGCCGGATCCAATCTTCGAGACGCGTTCGTGTCGTAACCGTCTCGTATTTGCTGCGATCGATGCCCTTTGCACGTGCGATAGCCGTGCCTGCAGCAACGGCTGCAGCTGGGGACGCATCTTCCGGTGCGCCCGCTTCCAGGGCATCGAGATCGCTCCCCGCTGCGTCCGTCTTCCTCTTGACACTCGCGCCCACAGAGACCGCGAGCGGCGGCGGCGCCTCCGCGCCCAAACCCTCTGCGATACGCTTCGTCAGCGTGTTGAATTCCATCGTACGCAGATACCCGAGCAGCGCCTCGGCATTTGGATCCTGAACGCCCAAAGCCTGTATCTCGGTCTCAAGCGAAACGTCGTCCTTGAGCAGCACGAGACTGCGCGAAATACGGGCCTGCTCGGCAAACTCGATGAGCTTCTCGCGCCTCTTCGGCTGCTTGATCTCGCCAGCCCGCGCCAGCAGCGTATCGAGATCGCCATAGGTGCCAATTAGCTCGGCCGCCGTCTTGATTCCGATGCCGGGAACGCCGGGCACGTTATCGATTGAATCGCCTGCGAGCGCTTGCACATCGACCACCTTCTCCGGCGGCACGCCGAATTTCTCGATGACCTCGTCGCGGCCGATGCGCTTCGACTTCATCCCATCGAACATCGTGACGCCGGGGCGCACGAGTTGCATGAGATCCTTGTCCGACGAAACGATCGTGACGTCGCCGCCCGCATTCACGGCGAGCTTGGCATACGTCGCGATGAGATCGTCTGCCTCATACTGGTCGAGTTCGATGCACGCGACGTTGAACGCCCTGACCGCATCGCGGATCAGCGGAAACTGCGGAAGCAGTTCTTCCGGCGGCGGCGGCCGTTGCGCCTTGTACTTCGGATAAATCTGGTTGCGAAACGTCTCGCGCCCGGCATCGAAAATGACACCCATGTGCGTCGGAGCTTCTGAGAGCTTCGTCTCGCGAAGAAGCTTCCACAGCATTTGGCAAAAGCCATGCACGGCCCCGACCGGTAATCCGTCCGACGGCCTCGTCAACGGCGGCAGGGCGTGGAATGCGCGGAAGATGTAGCCGGAGCCATCGATAAGGTAGACGTGACTACCCTTGCCGACTGGGAGAGCCTCCGAGCCCACGGCCAGGGCTTGCTCGGTTTTGGTTTTTTGCGTTTTCGATGTGTCCGTCATGGCGCGGCACTATAAGGCGAACGGCGCACCTGACCAGCGTCCTCGCCACCGTTCTTCCCATCCGGTCCTGAATGACGCGCCGGGAGGTTGCTCGAGCGCCGCGCCCGGTCCTCATACTACCTAAAATCCCACCCTATTGAATCGTACGGTTTGTTGCGCGCAACCTGCGTCGGAGGCTCGATCTCCTGCGGCTGACCTCCGCCCGATAGGCTGCAAGACCACGCCGTTACGGATCTCCTCCCCGGTTCAGCGCCTTATCCCGATTGTCGGAATTTGGGATTGCCTCACCCCGGTGGTCAGAAGTCCCGGAGGGCTTGCTGACGCATTTGCTAGACGGCGATGAATGGGCTATCAGTCTCCCTCCCTTGGCACCCGTAGCTCAGCTGGATAGAGTGTCGCCCTCCGAAGGCGAAGGTCACAGGTTCGAATCCTGTCGGGTGCGCCAGCTAACCAACAAGTTACGTTGAAACCGTCCATGAATGTCATGGCCGACGCTCCGCGGGCGACTGGACAATCTTAGATTTCGGCGGTTGCGTGGCGAGCTTGCGTTCGCAGTGCCCCTCGCAAGCTACGCGATCATATTTGCTATTTAGCTCACCGAGCACCAATCATTTTCAGCCCCCAAATTTGGTATCCAGGAAAGCCGCCGCTCGTGTTTTTTGCGCACTGAAATTGGAGTTTTTGAGATCACTTTGATGGATAGCGAGAGTCAAATAACTTGAGATTCGTCGGATCCAAATATCCGCACGCCGCGTACAATTGGCAGGTTTGAATGAGCTATATCTGTATCCAGGCGGCCATTCCCGATAGGCGTGCTACGTAACCGAACGACCCTCTCCATGACGCATTTAAGCGTCGCCTGTCCT
>JAICLG010000225.1 GCA_025927515.1 Hyphomicrobium sp. | reverse complement strand
CGCCGCGAACGTGCGGCTCGGCGTTGAATTCCGCCGGAAGGTTTTCATACGAGGAACCGCCGGTGCCGCGACCCTGCGGACAGCCTGTCTGCGCCATGAAGCCGTCGATGACGCGATGGAACACGATGCCATCGTAGAAACCTTCGCGCGCCAGCTTCTTGATGCGCTCGACGTGCTTCGGCGCAAGATCGGGACGCAGCTCGATCACGACCGGGCCCTTGCTCGTTTCGATGACGAGCGTGTTTTCGGGATCTTTGTAGTCAGCCAATTTGAAGTTCCTTTCGTTTTTCTTTCCCTCTCCCCATGCCAACTGAAACGACATGGGGAGAGGGTGACTTCCTACTCCACGTAAACCTTCAGCATCGTGTCGGGATCCTCGACGGTTCCGGAGCCCGGCTCGCCGCGCTTGATCTTGTCGACGTTTTCCATGCCGGAAATGACCTGTCCCCAGACAGTATATTGCCCCGTCAGGCCGGCGCATCCGGTGTCGGTGAAGCAGATGAAGAACTGGCTGTTGGCGGAGTTCGGGTCCTGCGTGCGCGCCGCGCCGACGGTTCCGCGCTTGTAGGGCTCCTGCGAAAACTCCGCCGGCAGATCCGGCAGCTTCGATCCGCCCATGCCGGTGCCGGTCGGATCACCGGTTTGTGCCATGAAACCGTCGATGACGCGGTGCCACTTGAGGCCGTTATAGAAGCCCTGGCTCGCCAGCGTCTTGACGCGCTCGACGTGCTTCGGCGCGAGGTCGGGGCGAAGCTGGATGACGACCTTGCCGGTCTTAAGCTCAATGACAAGCTTGTCGCCCGCCGCCTGCGCGGAATTTCCTGCGAGAAACGTCATGGCGAATGCAAACGCGAGGGCAGTCGAGAAAAGGCGGATCATGGCACTCCTCATGATTTTTGGGAGGTTTCAGAGGCCGGCGGTCGCCGCTCTGTCGTTGCGGCCGGCAGTGTTGCTGCCCTTATGGCGATTTGACGGCCTGATCGCAAGGCTTGGGGCTGCAGGTCCCCTCATCCGGCCTTCGGCCACCTTCTCCCCCAAAAGAGAAGGACGTGAAGTCTACGGCGCGATTTGGCGATTATCGATGGGATTTCATGCCGCGCGAGCGGTTCTGTGGCGGGCGTGGCTCGGGCGGTGTTTCAGGAGGATGAGCACGTTCGTGAGAAGCTTCGAACGTGCTCACGAGAACGCGCGACATATCCTGAACGATGCCCGCCGGTGAAACAGGAACACCTTCGCGCACGAGACGCGCGAATTGCTGGTCGCGATGTAAACCGCGGCCGATGGCGCCGCCTTTCGCAACGACGCGATGCCAAGGAGAAAAATCGCGCTCGTCTTCCGTCAATCCCATGAGCATCAAATGGACAAGTGCCGGCGGCTGGCCGAGCTTTTCCGCCAGCGCGTCGAATGTCGTGACGCGGCCGGATGGAACGGTTCCCAGGAGCGCCAAAAGACTGGCTTTGCCCGGCATGCGCGTGATCGCGCCGCTTATCATTTGGTTTCGGCAGTCTTTGCTTTCAGGCGTTTCAAAACGTCTTTCGAAACGAAGGGGGATGGATCGCCGCCCATCGATACGACGGCGCGCACCAGATTGGCCGCGATGTGGCGAACGGCGGGAGACGCGGCGACGTAAACGGTTTGAATGTCCGGCGCCATCTCGCCGTTCATGCCGGCCATCTGCATTTCGTAATCGAAATCCGTTCCGTCGCGCAGGCCGCGGACAATGACGGATGCGTCGTGCGCTGTTGCGGCATCGACCGCCAGCCCGGAGAACGTCACGACTTCGATCGCCGTTTTCGTGTCGCGCACGATCGGGCGCACTTCATCCTCGAGCATGGCGATGCGGTCGGCGATCGTGAACATCGCGACCTTGCCCGGATTGACGCCGATGCCGATGACGAGTTTGTCCAGGAGACCCGCGGCACGACGGATAACGTCGGTATGCCCGAGGGTCACGGGATCGAATGAGCCGGAATAGAAGCCTGTGCGCGCCATGTTCGCTTGTAGCGGCGTAATCGATCCGAGATCAAGTCGCGGCCGGTTGCTCTCCAGGGAAAGCGTTAAGCTGGCGGCCCGCCAAGCTGCCAATCACGGGCCAGCGGCTCAGATAAGCGAGGATGGCTCGGCCCTCCGGCGTTCGCTCCCATCTGGCGAGCGGCGCAACCTGGTCGGACGAACGGAAGTACATGCCGGCGAGACGCAAGCTCGCGAGCGCGGCGGCAATGCCGGCAATCACATCGATAACGTAATGACTGCCCATCGGCACCGTCGACACCAGCATGACCAAATTCAGGACGATCAACGGCACGCCGATGAGCGGAACCCCCGCCCAGCCGAACGCGAACAGGATCGACGTCGCAGCGTGGTAGCTCGGGAATGTCACGAGGCCATCCGAGACGATCTTGTGCGAGCCGGCACGCAAAGCCTCGATCAGCGGCGGCACGGTCCAAGGTGCGGTGTTCGGGATATTCGAAAACTCCGCGCGCGCAAGATGGAAGTAATGATAAGGGCCGTACGCCGGAACGAGCAGGAAGACGACCACCGTCACGGCCAGAGTGATCGCGGAAGCCGTCATAAAACGCCTCAGCCGCTCCGGATCGACGAAGGCCAGCAGGGAGATCAGCAGGACCGGCTGCCATTCGATGCTCGCATAGGCGTCGAACAGGAGATCGCTTATCACGGGATGCGCGCGATACCAGAGCGCCAGCGCCGTCCAGTCGATCCCCATCCAGCTGTCGATTCTTGCCAGCACATCGTCCTGCAGCGGCAGCGCCATATATGCGCAAATCGAACTCAGAGCAGGCACCACCATGACGGTCGCGATGACGAGCGCAAAGGATTCGAGAAGCAAGGCCGCCCGGTACCAACCCGCTCCGGCCACAACGGCGGCGAGGGCGGAAATGCCTACAATGCGGACGAATTCGTCCAGCGGCGCATACTCGAACCGGCAGAGGATGCATAAGGCGGCGAGCGCAAGGGCACAGACGCCGATGATGATCCAAGCCAAACGGCTGGACCGCAGCCAAAGCGCCGGAACGCCGGCCTGTAGCCGTCTCGTTGCTTCTCGCCAGATCGGCTTCGGAAGCGTGGCGCGGAACGCGATACTCATCAGAACAGCCCAAGACTTCGACTGAGCTGTCTTGCCAAAGAAGGCTGAAAGGCGCGTTAACCGGCGAACGGTGTTTCTCCGTTAAGGAGAAAACCGTCCGCCATCAATGGGTTGGGATTATTCCCCCGTCGTGGCCAATGGGTCGTCCGAATGGCCGTTGGCGCCCTCGTCCGCTTCCTCGGTGATCCGCTCGACCGAGACGACCTTCTCCTCGGCTTCCGTCTTGAAGATGCGCACGCCCTGGGTGTTGCGTCCGGCGATGCGAATGCCGTCGACCGGGCAGCGGATCAGCTGGCCGCCGTCGGTGACCAGCATGATCTGGTCTTTCTCGTCGATCGGGAAAGACGCGAGCAAACGGCCGTTGCGGTCATTGGCGACCATTGCGACGATGCCCTTGCCGCCGCGCCCGGAGGTGCGGAACTCGAACGACGACGATCGCTTGCCGAAGCCCTTGCTCGAGACGGTTAACACGAACTGCTCGGCCGTCTGCATTGCTGCGAAGCGTTCGGGGCTCAGCGTCACGGCATCGGCGCTGACCTCCTCGGCGTCGGCGTCCGCGACGGTCTCGACCTCCTCAGTGTCCTCGGAGCGGCGAAGCGCGTTGGCCTGTTTCAGGTAAGCGGCGCGTTCTTCAGCAGACGCCTCGAAGTGATTGAGGATCGCCATCGAGATCACTTCGTCCTTGTCGGAAAGCTTGATGCCGCGCACGCCCGTCGAGTCACGGCCCTTGAACAGGCGGATCTCGTCGCCGATCAGGAAGCGGATGCACTGCCCGTCCGCGCTCGTCAGCAGCACGTCCTGATCGGGCTTGGAGATCGCGACCTGCACGATGCGATCGCCTTCGTCGAGCTTCATCGCGATCTTGCCGTTGCGGTTGATGCTCTCGAAGTCGGCGAGCGCGTTGCGGCGGACGTTGCCGGAGCGGGTCGCGAAGATCAGCTCCAGATCGCCCCAGGTCGATGAATCCTCAGGCAGCGGCAGGATCGACGTGATCGCCTCGCCTTCGCTCAACGGCAGCAGGTTGACCAGCGCCTTGCCCGGCGATTGCGGAGACGCGGCGGGCAAGCGCCAGACCTTCATGCGGTAGCACATACCGCGCGAGGAAAAGAACAGCACCGGCGTGTGCGTCGACGTCACGAACAACTGTGTGACGAAATCCTCGTCGCGCGTCGACATGCCGGAGCGGCCCTTGCCGCCGCGGCGCTGCGCGCGATAGGCCGCCAGCGGCACGCGCTTGATGTAGCCCTTGTGGCTGACGGTGACGACGCAGTCCTCGCGCTGGATCAGGTCCTCGTCCTCGACCTCGCCTTCGATGTCGACGATCTCGGTCTTGCGCGGGGTCGCGAACTCTTCCTTGATGGCGACAAGCTCGCCCTTGACGATGTCGACGACGCGGGCGCGCGACGCCAGGATCGCGAGGTATTCCTTGATCTCGGTCGCGATCTTGTTCAACTCGTCGGCGATTTCGTCGCGACCGAGTGCGGTGAGACGCGAAAGGCGCAGTTCAAGGATCGCTTTGGCCTGCTCCTCGGACAGCTTGTAGGTTCCATCCGACGCGAGCTTGTGGCGCGGATCGGCAATCAGCTCGATCAGCGGCGCCATGTCCTTCGCGGGCCAGTCGCGCGTCATCAGTTGTTCTTTGGCTTCCGCGGGCGACGCCGACGTGCGGATGAGCCTGATGACCTCGTCGATGTTGGCGACGGCGATGGCGAGTCCGACGAGGACGTGCGCGCGGTCGCGCGCCTTGTTGAGAAGGTGTTTGATCCGCCGCGTCACGACTTCCTGACGGAAGGACGTGAAGGCCGAGATGAAGTCCTTCAGCGTCAGGCTTTCCGGGCGGCCGCCGTTGAT
>JAICLG010000173.1 GCA_025927515.1 Hyphomicrobium sp. | reverse complement strand
CACGACGGCAAGAACGCCGGTCTGGGCGACCTTGAGCCCTTTGAGCAGAGGCGATTCCTTCGTGTCCTCGCTTTTCGTGAGGAGGAGCGCGCAGAGCGCTGGCGTGACCGTCATCGCGACGACCATCGAAGCCAGGACGGCGATGACGAATGTCAGCGCCATCGGTCCGATGAAGCGGCCTTGCACGCCGCCTGCGAACAGGATCGGGATGAATGCGAAGATGACGGCCAGGGTGCCCCAAAACATCGAGCCGCGGATTTCGATCGAGGCTTCCTCGATGACTGTCAGCCGATCGGCATCGGGCGGTGCTTGCCGAAGACGCCGGGCAATATTCTCGATATCGATGATGGCGTCGTCGACCAGAACGCCGAGTGCCAGCGCGAAGCCTCCGAGCGTCATCGTGTTGAGCGATTGCCCGCACTCGCTCAAGACCACGACGGCGGCAAGCAGCGACAGCGGTATGGCCATGAATGAAATGAGCGACGCCCTGGCGCTTCTGAGAAACGCGTAAAGCACGATCAGGATCAGCGCCGAGCCGAGCGTCAAAGCCTTTTCAAGATTGCCCAAGGCGCGGACGACGAACGTCGCCGGACGGTGCAACGCCGGATAGATCGCGATGCCCTGCTTTTCGAGCGTCGGCTCGAGTTCGGCGAGGGCCGCCTCGGTCGCCTTCGTGGCCACGAGCGTGTTCGAACCAAACTGACCCGAGACCGTAATCAGCACGCCTGGCACGCCCATGATCGTCGCGTCGCCGATCTTCGGAGCCGGTGCAATCGTGACCGTCGCGATGTCGCCGAGCTTGATCGGTTTGTTGTTCTTGATCGTGACGACCGTCTCCGCGATGGCGCGTGGATCGGGAGACGGCGGCGGTGTCTCGATGGTGATGCGCTGTGCCGTTGTTTCGACGACGCCGCCGCCGCGAAGCGCGATCGCGTCGCGGGCCGCCGTCAGCACATCGGTAATTGTCAGTCCGAGCGCCGCAAGCCGGTCGAGCTTCGGCTGCACCTGGACTTGCCGGATGGCGCCGCCGTAAATCGTGACACGCGCGATGCCCGGCACCGCTAGCAATCGAGGCTTGATCGTCCAGTCGGCGATGTCGCGCAGCGTATAGGGATCGACGCGATCCGAAACGATCCCGAGCTTCAGGACGTCCATCGTGCTTGACGTCAGGGGCGTCAGCCGGGGCGGTCCGAATCCGGCAGGAAATTTGCCGTTGAGCGTCGCCAGCCGTTCGGCAATGCCTTGCCGCGCCGCGGTCGCATCGGCGCTCTCGTCGAACGTGATGAGGACGACAGAGAGGCCATAGACCGATTCCGAGCGGATGGAATCGATGCCAGGTCCACCGACGACGGCCGCTTCGATCGGACGGGTAATGATCTGCTCGACCTGCTGCGGCGCGAGACCGGGCGCCTCAGTCTGGATCGTGACCTGAGGCGGCACGAATTCCGGAAAGACGTCGAGAGGCGCGCGCATCGCCAGAAACGTTCCGGCGATCAGCCAGACGATGGAAAGCACGGCGACGAGCCCGCGATAGCGTATCGACCAGCGAATGAGATGGTTCATGCCGCACGTCTAGTCCGTAGCATTGTGGGCCGCGGCTCGGTTCGCCACCGATGCCGATGCGGCAGGCTTTGGCTTGACAGGCTTTGGTTCAGACGGCCCATCGTCGTCATCATCATCGAGACTGCCGGGTTCGGCTTCGCGTGCCAGCAACGTCGATGCGCCGCGCACGACGACATGATCTCCGGGAGCGAAGCCGGAGTGAACGAGGAATCCATCCTCAACGGGGTTTTCAAGCGAGACGACCTTACGCTCGTAGGTGTGCTGAGCGCTTTCGACGTAGCACCAGGACTTGCTGGCATAGACGACGATCGCAGCATTCGGAATGACGACGCCGGGATGCTGCGTGGGATTGTCCGCCACGACGCGCGCACGGTCACCCGCCCTGAGACCGGGGCCCGCCGGAATGAGCCCGAAGAACGAAACGCCCGGCATCGCGAGGTTGCCCGAGGGTGCCACCCAGATGGGGTCGACCTTCGTCTCCGCTTTGCCGCTCAGCGCTATAACGCGAACATTGTTGGGTTTGCCGCCCGTGAGCCCCGGAAAATCGAAGCGCACGATGGCGCGCGTACCCGCGCTGATTTCCCCCATAAGACTTTGTCGCGCATCGACGCTCAGAAACGGAGCTTGATCGCCCCAGGTCTGCCGCAGCCGCGCCTGCAGCAGCTTGAGCTGAGAGGCATCGAGACCCTCCTGGCGCACGGCGTTCGCGAGCATCTGCTTCGAGAGCAACGTCGATGTTCTAAAACGCGCGAGCTGGCCACGGCTGAAATCGGCGGCGACCATCGCCGAGCGAATGTCGGCGTCGAGCTGCAGCAGAGGGTCGGGACTGAGGATCGTCGCCACGCCTTCGAGCTTCTCGGCGTCCTTGGAAGCGGTCAATACGGCGGTGACGACGACCGGAGGAGGCGGATCGGCCGCGTCGTTGTCCTCGGCTTCCTCGGAATGCGGCGCGTTGCAGCCGGCGAGAAAAACGGTTCCGATCAGGACTGTCAATCGTACCAACGTGGCCGCTTTCAAGGGCCGTCCTCCTGTGCCGGGAACAACCGGCCTTCCATTTCAGGTAGTTATTCCTAATTTTTCCAAACAATGCTCCAAAGAGCGCCAGCAGGCTAGGAGTTTTTACCCCGCGCAGTTCGACGTTTTCTTGCGTTTGCGAGCGCGGTCCGCATTCACCTACGTCGCCATTTCCGCAGAGGCGGGATCTGCCCAGGCCCACCCTGCCGTGAATAACCCGATCTTGACCGGGTCCGCCGGCTAGCCGGTGAGTTTCAAGACAGGCGGAGCTTCCGGACCTCTAGGCGCCTCCACCAGTACGAAGCGGCTTGCAGCCCCAAAGCCACACGCGCGTCGGCTTTGAGTTGCGTCTCGACACGTTTAATATGTTATATTATACGAATCGAGAGAGGCGCCAAATCCGATGGTCGGCGCCGCTTTGAATTTCGTCGGGGGAAAGATGCGCGCGCACATGAGTTTAGCGGCGGCTGCCGTGATGTTCGGATCTGTGGCACAGGCGATGGCTCAAGAGGCGCAGGCGCAACAGCCGCCCGCGGCAGCAAGTCAACCGGCACAATCGGGTCCGGCGTCGTCGGAGGCAGCGCTGCCGGCTGTTGTTGTCGTCGGTGCGAAGAAAAAGAAGGCCAAGAGCACGCCGCACGCCACCAAGACAAAGTCCGTTGCGCGCGGCGGAGAGGGGAAGGTCGCGACGAAGCGGGCATCGAAGCCCGTGACCCTTCCGGCGGCGCCATCTCAAAACGGCATCAGCGAGCCGGCGGTCTCGGAGGCCACGATCCTGCCGCCGCCCGGCACATTGATTACGCCGCAGACCACCACTCACGCGACGACCGTGACTACCGCGCGCGATCTCGAAATGAACCCCGGCGCAACGATCACGGATACGCTGGATCAGCAACCCGGGGTCGGCGGCTCGACATTTGCGCCGGGCGCAAATCGGCCGATCCTCCGCGGCCTCGACAACAACCGTGTGCGAATTCAGGAGAACGGCGTCGCGACCGGCGACGTCTCCGACATCAGCGAAGATCACGCTTATCCGATCGATCCCTACAGCGCGGACAGCGTTACGGTCATTCGCGGCCCGGCGACGGTGCGCTATGGCTCGCAGGCCATCGGCGGGGTCGTCAGTGCCGAAAACCAGCGCATACCGACGCATATGCCCGATAGTGGTATCAGTGCGCAGATCATGGGTGGCCTGAGTTCTGTCGACAACGGCAGCGACGGCGCATTCAAGGTGACGGCCGGTTCACAGGGCTTTGTCATGCACGTCGACGGCTTCGACCGTCACGCGAGCGATTACGATACGCCCGAAGGCCGTCAGGAAAACTCGTTCGTCGATAGCCACGGCGTATCGGTCGGCGGCTCGTACGTCTGGCACGACGGTTTCTTCGGCGTCAGCTACACGCGCTTCGATAGTCTTTACGCCATTCCCGGAATTGAATCCGCAGAAGAGAAATCTCGCATCGACATGGGGCAGGACAAAGTCAACGCCAGAGGCGAATGGCGCGCGCCCGAGCTTGGAATCGCTGCCGTGCGCGCCTGGTTCGGTTGGGACAACTACGCGCATAACGAGCTTGATTTCGACGCCGAGGAAAACGCTGACACGGTTGGCTCGCGCTTCACGAATAAGTACACCGAGGGTCGTCTCGAAATTGAATCCGTTCCGGTCATGACCGGCGTCGGTGCACTGACGAGCACGGCGGGCATTCAGGTCAGCAATCGCAAGCTCGTCGGACTGAGCTTTGAAGGCGACAGCCTTCTCGAACCGAACACCACCGATAGCATCGGCGGCTACCTGTTCGAGGATCTCCACATTACCAAGCCGCTGCACGTGCAGGCATCCGGCCGTATCGAGCACGACCAGGTCAACGGCACGATGTACGACGACATCACCGACCCGATGGTGTCGAACCTCGTCGCACAACACAAATCCTTCGATCCGAAGAGCGGCGCTCTCGGTCTGCTCTATGACCTGCCCTCAGGCGTCGTCGCGCGCTTGACGGGACAATATTCGGAGCGTGCGCCCGTTGCCCAAGAGCTGTTCTCGAAAGGCGCGCACGACGCGACCGGCACCTTCGAGATCGGCAATCCGAACATTGGTATAGAAACGTCGAAGTCGATCGAACTCGGCTTCAACAAGGCCTCAGGCCGCTGGCGCTTCGATACATCCGCCTACTACACCAAGTTCGACGGCTATATCTTCCGCGATCTGACCGGCCGAAAATGCGGCGACGTGATCGCCACTTGCGGCATCGACGGCGATCTCGACGAAGTCATCTTCAATCAGCGCGACGCGACCTTCTACGGAGTCGAACTCGCAACGGAATATGACGTCGCGCACATCTGGCGCGGCATCTGGGGTGTATCCGGCCAATATGACTTCGTCCACGCCCGCTTCTCCGACGGAGAATACGTACCGCGCATGCCGCCGCATCGCATCGGCGGCGGACTCTTCTATCGCGACGATACCTGGCAGGCGAAATTTACGACCCTCTACGCCTTCAGCCAGAACGAAATCGCGCCAAACGAGACGCCGACCGCCGGTTACACACTCGTCACTGCGGAGGTCAACTACACGATGGCGCTCGGCGATCAAGGCCCTTTCTCGCCGAAGTTCATCATCGGCATCAAAGGCGAAAACCTCTTGAACGATGACATCCGCAACAGCGCATCGTTCAAGAAGGATGAGGTGCTTGCACCCGGCGCCAATGTCCGGCTGTTCGGGAAACTGGTCTATTAAGCGGCGCTAGTTCATATGCCAGCCGTGGCTGACGATGATGCTTTCACCTGTCAGCGCGTTGGTCTTGAAGGCTGCGAGGAACAGCGCGACTTCGGCGATATCCGTCACCATCGTGAATTGCTTATCGACGGTCTCGCCGAGCATGACTTCCTTGATCACGCGCTCTTCCGTGATGCCGAGCTCATGCGCCTGCTCGGGAATTTGCTTGTCGACAAGCGGCGTTCTGACGAAGCCGGGGCAGATGATGTTGGCGCGAACGCCATGCTGCGCGCCTTCCTTGGCCATCGTGCGCGTCAGCCCGAGAAGACCATGCTTCGCCGTGACATACGCCGATTTCAGCGGCGACGCTTCGTGGCTGTGCACCGAGCCCATGTAGATGAGGGCGCCGGAGCCCTGCTTGTACATGTGCTTGACGCAGGCCTTCGTCGTCAGGAAAGCACCATCGAGGTGAATGGCGAGCAGCTTCTTCCAATCCGCGAAAGGAAAATCTTCGATCGGGTGCACGATCTGAATTCCGGCATTCGATACTAGGATATCGATCGTGCCGAACGCCGCGGCGGTTTTCTCGACGCCGGAGTTGACCTCGTCCTCTTTCGTAACGTCCATAGCGACGGCGATCGCGTCCTTCTCGCCGCCGAGCTCCTTCGCCGCAGCTTTTGCGGCATCGAGGTTCAAGTCGGCGATGGCGACGCGCCCGCCCGCTTCCACGTAACGCCGCGCGATCTGATGGCCGATGCCGCTTGCTGCACCCGTGATGAGGGCGACCTTGCCGTCGAGCTTCATGACGCGCGCTCCTTTTTTGTATTCAGATAATCGTAGACGACCTTGCCCAGGCCGAGGGTCAGGTCGGCGAGAATATGCGTCGCAGAAATGATTTCGCGCACCGGCAGATCGGCAACGGGCGCCAAGGCGTGTGGCCTGAGATCGAGCGCGCCGGGTCCCGACCACGCACCTTTGATCGTCATGTCTTCGAGACGATAATCGACAAGCTCCAGAATGCGAGGACTGCCGTCGACGTGCGGAATGATTTTCAGGAGATAGTTCGGAGCAGCTAGGCTTTTGGCGACGGCATTGATGTCGAGCGCCTTGTGCTTGTAGCCCATCGTCCCCGTCGCGACGCGCACGCCGCCGTAGTCGAGCGTGCCGACGAGCGTATCGATATCCGGGCCCAGGGTCGGCTGTGCGAATTTCTTCGGAAAACCCCAGAGCTCACGTCCGCCATAGATCGGTGGTCCGTCGTTGAGGAACATGGCGTGCGTATAGCCGCCCGCGACGCCGTTGAACTTCACCGGGATGACCTGCCCCGTTTCGGTGTAATCGCCGAAGCCCGTCGAATTCGGCAT
>JAICLG010000075.1 GCA_025927515.1 Hyphomicrobium sp. | reverse complement strand
GGGCTGATGGCGGCGTTTCTCGGCATATTCTATGCCGGAGCATAGCGGTACCGATCAGGCGGCGGTCAGCTTCTTCATGACCTCGTCGGAGATTTCGAAGTTGGCGTAGACGTTCTGAACGTCGTCATCATCTTCGAGCGCCGAGAGCATTTTCATGATCGTCTGGGCGTTGTCTTCGTCGACCGGCGTCGTGAGGTTCGGCTTCCAAACCGCTTTGACGCTTTGGGCTTCGCCGAGCGTCTTTTCGAGCGCAGACGCGACCGAGCCAAGCGACTCGAATGCGCACATGATTACGTGGCCGTTGTCGTCGGACTGGACGTCATCGGCGCCCGCTTCGATCGCGGCGTCGAGCACGGACTCGGCCGATCCCGTTTCCGGCTTATAGGTGATCTCGCCGATGTGGTTGAACATGTGGCTGACGGAGCCCGTGGCTCCGAGGTTGCCGTTGTATTTCGTAAACACGCTTCTGACGGCGCCGCCGGTGCGGTTGCGATTGTCGGTCAGCGCTTCGACCATGACGGCCACGCCGCCCGGAGCATAACCTTCGTAGCGCACGGCTTCGTAGTTCGCGAGATCGCCCCCCAGCGCCTTCTTGATCGCCCGCTCAATGTTGTCCTTTGGCATGTTCTCCGCGCGCGCTTCCTGGATGGCGAGGCGCAGGCGCGGATTCATTTCCGGATCAGGCGTGCCGCTTTTGGCCGCGACGGTAATCTCACGTGCGAATTTGGCAAACAGCTTGGCGCGGATCGCGTCCTGCTTGCCCTTGCGGTGCATGATATTTTTGAATTGCGAATGGCCGGCCATTGTCGAGTCCGTCGTGCGTGCTGTTCCTGGGGACGATCGCCCCTTTTCGCGGCTCCGGTTGCCACGGTCAAGCCTTGCGGCGGCTGTCAGACGTCCGGAATGGCGGGGTTCAGATGCGGCCCTTGACGGAGGGGCTCGGCGCGGGTGGCAAGGCCGGTCGCGTCGTCGATATCGACCAGAAACCCCGAAATCGTGCCCGGTCCGGTCGCCGGCTCGTAGCGGCCGCGTGGGATCTTGGTCAGAAAGCGGTTGATCGGTTCGTCGGTGTCCATGCCGAGCACTGAGTTGTAATCACCGCACATGCCGACGTCGGTCATGTAGGCGGTGCCGCCCGGCAGAACCCGCCCATCGGCGGTCGGCGTATGCGTGTGCGTCCCGACGACGACACTGGCGCGGCCATCGAGGAAGTGTCCCATCGCCTGTTTTTCGCTCGTCGCTTCGGCATGAAAATCGACAAGGGTCGCATCGGCGCCGTGCTTTAATGCACATGCCGTCAGCTCGGCATCGATGGCGCGAAAGGGACAGTCGAGATTGGGCATGAACACGAGTCCCATCGCGTTGATCACGAGCACGTCGGCGCCGTTCTTCGCCTTCAACAGCGTTGCCCCGCGGCCTGGCGTGCCTTTTGGATAGTTGAGCGGTCTGATCAGACGGTCGTGACGTTCGATGAAGACGAGCGTGTCTTTCTGATCGAATGCGTGATTGCCGAGCGTCACGCAATCGGCCCCGGCATCGATCAAGTCGTTGAAGATCGCCTCGGTGATGCCGAACCCGCCGGCCGCGTTCTCGCCGTTGATGACAACGAAATCGATCGTGTAGCGCTTGATAAGTCCGGGAAGCGCATCGCAGACCACCGTCCGGCCCGGCCGACCAACGATATCGCCGAGAAACAACAATCGCATCTAAAATTCCGATTACAATTAGGAATCGAGGCAGTGCACCGGCCCCGAGGGTGTCAGCACCCAATCAAGCCGCTCGTCATAGCTTTCGACCGGAACCGCGTCGACCCTTAGTTCATCGTAGGCGAGGCCCACGGCGACAACCGGTTTCAACTTTCTTAACCGATGCAGCGTGCGGTCGTAAAAGCCGCCGCCGTACCCCAGCCGATAGCCGCGTGTATCGAACGCGAGCAGCGGTACGAGAACGATATCCGGGTCGAGAGCGGGTTTGTCGTCGAGCGGTTCGGCGATGCCCCAGGCAGCGGAATTCATTGCATCACCCGGCGCCCATGCGCGCATGAGCAAAGGCCTGCCCTTTCCTTGCATCACCGGCAGTGCGAGGCGGAAGCCTTCAGCCTGCAGCCAAGCCATCAGCGGTGCCGGATTGATCTCGTCACGGATCGCGGCGAACCCGGATACGATCGATCCTGCGTTTGCGGTTAGAAAATCCAGGCCATGCGCGGCGATTTTCCGGCTCGCTTCGGGGCCGTGCTTCTCGAACGCAATCTTTCGGCGTTCGATCGCCTGAGCACGCAGCTCTCTTTTCGCATCGAGCTTGGTTAGTTCACTCACCGCCATGCCTTAAAGGTATAAAGCGCCGCGAAGGCCGTTGGGATCATGATCCCGCGTGGTCCCTACGAGCGTAGGTGGGCACCATGTGTCCGGAGCCACGGCTCCGGTCAGGGACAGCGCCCGTGCGGATCTTATAGGCCCCCGGGTCATATTGCCCCTGACGAGCCCCGCAGCACTGGAACAATTAGGTGACAACGCGCGAAAAATCCAGAGCCGGCGCGAAATTCTGCCGGTCGGAGAGCGCCGCCAATGATCCGCTAGATCTTCACCCCACCCTTCGCCCCTCCCGGGACGGAAAAATCGAAACCGGCCGGACGCTACTTCGAAACTTTTGTCGCCCATCGGAGACGGGCAGCGTTGCTCCCTCCCCAGCGGGGAGGGGTTGGGTGGAGAGAGGCTGTCCGCGTGATCTCGGGATTTGTATTATTCGTCTCTCATTGGGACATACGTTGAGCCGTTCTCGCGCGTGGGTTGTCCAAGCATATAGGATCGTCCGGCGGAAGCTTGGTTTGTACTGGATCTTAGGCGCGCCGTGCAGCGACAGACTGGGCGTCCTCGGGCGTTCCTTCGAGAAGCTCGTCCACGTCGGCGCGGGCGTCGAACAACTCGTCGGTGACCATTAAGGCAGCCATCAGCATCAGGCGCTCATCGCCGATGTCGCCATGATCGCGCGCAAGCTCTTCGAGCTTACCGGTCAGATACTTGCTGATTTCCTCAAGGCGCTGAACCTCGTTCTCACCACATGAGAAGCGATAGGTGCGGCCGTTGAAGTTGATCGCAACGTGAGCCAATAGCCCCGACGGCGGCGCCGCCCTCCCACGCGAACGACGCGCACTTCATTCGCCTTGAGTGCAATTATGAAGGGAATCAAGTGCCCAATCAATCCGGTTTAGCGCATCGGCCGTGCGTTGCTCAAGCTCGGCAATGCGCTGCTGGGCCGTTGCAAGCTCGGCTCGAAGCCGCACATTTTCCGCCCGGATGTCGCCATCAAGGGTGGGCTTGCGTGCCGGCTTCATATCGTCGGCGCGCTTGATCTTAGCGGTGTTGCGTACAGTCATGGCCTCTCAACGCCCTCTCGGGCGACACGAACGACGCGTGTATCACCAAAAGTCTTAGCCCCACGTTACGTGCGTATCGTAAACGCCGTCAATAAACGTCAGCGTGTTCCGACGAATTCCAGCAAAAAATTGAACAGAGAGGGCGCAGCTCCGGCCCTTGCCACATTGACAGACTGGCAGTTCGTCACGTTAAAGACCCCATAATCATTACTAGATTGAAAGACCGGATAATTATTACGAGAATGAGAGAAGGTCCGGTGGCAAAGCGCTCACGCGTTTGCGCCCAATCCAATTCCTGATCCCGGAGGATTTCCAAGAATGACAGTGAAGGTGGCGATCAACGGTTTCGGCCGCATCGGTCGCAACGTGCTGCGCGCAATCATCGAAAGCGGCCGCAAGGATATCGAGGTCGTCGCCATCAACGATCTCGGCCCCGTCGAGACAAATGCGCATCTTCTGCGCTTCGACAGCGTCCACGGCCGCTTTCCGCACGAGGTGAAAGTTTCCGGCGATACGATCGACGCCGGACGCGGGCCGATCAAAGTTACGGCAATCAAAAATCCGGCAGAGCTGCCCCATAAGGCTCTCGGCGTTGATATCGCGCTCGAATGCACGGGCATCTTCACCTCGAAAGAAAAGGCGAAGGCGCATCTCGAAGCGGGCGCCAAGCGTGTGCTGATCTCGGCCCCGGCCGATGGCGCCGACCTGACCGTCGTCTACGGCGTCAACAACGAGAAACTCACGAAAGATCACCTCGTCGTTTCGAACGCCTCGTGCACGACCAACTGTCTGGCTCCGGTCGCGAAGGTGCTTCACGACTTCGTCGGCATCGACAAAGGTTTTATGACGACGATCCACGCCTACACGGGCGATCAGCCGACGCTGGACACGCTGCACAAGGATCTTTATCGGGCACGCGCCGCCGCGATGTCGATGATCCCGACCTCGACGGGCGCCGCCAAGGCCGTCGGTCTCGTGCTGCCCGAACTCAACGGCCGGCTCGACGGCACGTCCATCCGCGTGCCGACGCCGAACGTCTCGGTCGTCGACTTCAAGTTCGTCGCCAAGCGCGAGACGACGAAGGACGAGATCAACGCAGCGATCCAGCGGGCCGCCTCGCAGGAACTCAAGGGCATCCTTGGAGTTACGGATCAACCGAACGTTTCGATCGACTTCAATCACGACAGCCGATCGTCGATTTTCCATCTCGACCAGACCAAGGTTCTCGACGGCAAATTGGTTCGTATCCTGTCCTGGTATGATAACGAGTGGGGCTTCTCCAATCGCATGGCCGATACCGCCGTCGCGATGGGAAAGTTGCTTTAAGTCAAATCGACGGGCGCCCTTGAACGGCGCCCGTTCTCGTTAGTATCACTGACGTACAAACGGCCATACGGAGGCAAAAATGAGCGAAAAACTCGAAGACATCGCCCGCGCTCTTGTTGCGCCCGGCAAGGGCATCCTGGCCGCGGACGAAAGCACGAGCACGATCAAGAAGCGTTTCGACACGATCAACCTGACGTCGACGGAAGACAGCCGCCGCGATTATCGCGAGATGCTGTTTCGTGCGACGGAGGCCATGAAAAACCACGTCTCCGGCGTCATTCTCTACGACGAGACGATCCGCCAGAAAGCCAAAGACGGGACGCCGCTTGTCGACGTCATGAAGGCGGCGGGCTCGATCCCCGGCATCAAGGTCGATCTCGGGGCAAAGCCGCTCGCGGGGCCGACATCCAAGATCGAAACGATCACCGAAGGGCTCGACGGCCTGCGCGAGCGTTTCGCCGAGTACTACAAGCTTGGCGCGCGGTTTGCGAAATGGCGCGCGGTCATCACGATCGCGAATGGCTGCCCAACTTGGAATTGCATCAAGGCGAACGCGCACGCCCTCGCCCGCTACGCCGCTCTGGCGCAGGAAGCCAACATCGTGCCGATCGTCGAGCCGGAAGTCCTGATGGACGGCGCGCACGCATCCCACGACATTGACGAGTGCTATCGCGTGACGGAATGGACGCTGCGCAACGTGTTCCGCGAGCTTTACGACGCCCGCGTCAACCTCGAAGGCATGGTGCTCAAGCCGAACATGATCATCGCCGGTCAGAAATGTTCGAAGCAGGCGAGCGCCGCCGAAGTCGCCGAGAAGACGCTGAAGTGTCTCAAGGAGACCGTGCCGGCCGCAGTGCCGGGCATTGCATTCCTTTCGGGCGGACAATCGGACGAAGCCGCAACGGAGCATCTGTCTCTGATGAACGCCGCCGGTCCCCTGCCCTGGTCACTGACGTTCTCATACGGGCGGGCATTGCAGGCGGCGGCGATCAAAGCGTGGGGTGGCAAGCCGGAGAATGTCGCTGCAGGCCAGCGCGCCTTCACGCATCGCGCGAAGATGAATGGCCTCGCCGCACTCGGCAAATGGGACCAGAAGCTCGAAAAGGCTGCATGACGCGCCTTACACCCGTGCTCAAAGACGAAGGGCGGCCCCAGGGCCGCCCTTTCTTTTTGGTTCGAACCTGGCCTTTTGCAGCCTAGTTCAGGAAAATGTTCGACAGCGCATCCTGCAACGTATTGGCAGGAGACTTGTACTTGGCCCTGCTCGCCGTTGTCCTAGCGTTGCGGCCCCTCCGGGCCGGCGCTTCATCCAGGTCGTCCGATCCTGCATCGCTGATGGAACGGCCGGAAGCGCCCGGTTGATCCGCTTCCGTGGGATCGACATCTTCAGGAGCATTGTAGCGAACGGGCTTCCCGCGCAATGCCGAGATGACCCGGCTGTCGTTGCCGTAGATATCGGAAAACGTCGCGAGGTGACCGTCGGATTCGACGCGGGCCGTGAAGTAAACGAGATAGACGGGAATCTGCTTGCTGAGGGTGACGCTGGCGCCGCTGTTCCAAAGCTCGCCGACCTTTTCGGGCGAATAACCCTTATCCTCTTGCAGAATGACTTCCGCGGTTTTTCGCGGTTCTCCAATGCGCATGCATCCGTGACTGAGGTCACGCGTGGTCTGCGCAAACATGCCTCGCTCAGGCGTATCGTGCATATAGACGTCATGCTTGTTGGGGAAACGGAACTTCACGAGACCGAGCGGATTGTCGGGGCCCGGCGGCTGAATGAAGCTGTAGCGCCGGATGTCTGCCGTATTCCAGTCGACGGAATCCGGATCGATCTGGCGCCCATTGTAATAAACCTGAAGCTTGTAGGCCTCGATGACCCTCGCACCACCACTGCTGCCGCCACCACCGCCGCCAAAGAGCTGGTCGAAGAAGTTGTAGCCGGAATTTGACGCTTGTCTCAAGCGCGGTGCGAGTTCCTTGGCCTTGATGCCATCGGGCATGCCCCAGCTCGGATGGAAGATCACGTATTGCATGTTGGCTGCCAGGATCGGCGTCGGCCACGCGGGCTGGCCGACGATCATTTTCTGGCGGAGGACGAGGTCGTTGCCCTTCCAGATTTCGCTGACGTACTCGGGGATGTTGTTCATCACGTAGAACGATCCGAGATTCTCAGGAAGCCAGCGCCAGCGCTCCATATTGGCGATCAAACGATCGATGTTGCGCCCGGAATCGACATGCCGCGGCTTGCCGGATTCATTGAGCGCCCGGCGCATTCTGCTCCCGACGATACCGTCGGGGCGAAGCCCGTTTTGCTGTTGATAATCCCGGACGGCATTGACCAACCTGTCGTCATACAGGTCGTCGTTCGCGGGATTATCCGCCGGAACATTGAGGCGCTTCCGGAGGAGCGAAACCTGGTCGTCGCGAATGCCTGCGCGCAGCAGCCTACCGCGCGGCAGCTTGATCTGCTCTGTCGGATCGGCCGGTTCTTCCGCCTGTGCCGAGCCGCGCGCTTTCAGCAGCTCCTGGCGCAGTTTTTCGAAGCCCTCGTGATGCGGGTTCATGCCGCGCAGGAACGGACCGGGATGCGATGCCTCCGCAAGCTCCTTCATCACCACCTTCGGATTTTTGACCGGAGGTTTCATGTCGAGGATGTTGCTCAGCTCAATGGGATTGATGCGGCCGCCGCGCGCGAAGCGTGCGTATTTGAGCGCCGACAGCGTCAGCTGAGCTTCGGCAGCTCCCTGCTCTTCATGATTCGCGCCGCTTGCGAGCGGTGACACGATGAAATCGGAGGATTCGAGGCCCCAATCATCGGCATTTTTCAAATCCGAAATGACCGACTTTGCCTTTTCGTTGTAGGCGCCGTGCGAAATCCAGAGTGGAGTCTTTTGCCGGTCATAGAACTCGGCAGCGGCGGCGACGTCGGCAGCGTTGCTCTTACCGACGAACGATTTATCGGCGAGCTTTTTGCGTGCCGCCTCGATGACAGGATTGAGCGGCGCGGGCGGAGCAGCCTCAGCGGCGGCAGGCGGGGCCGGTTGCGTTTCAGGCTTGGCAGTCGTGTCTGTCGGCGCGGTCGTTGGCGTTGCGCCGGGAGTTGCTGCATCAGCAGGAGCTGAAGGTGCTGGCGTCGACGGAGGCGTAGCCGCAGCCGTCGCGGGCGTTTCAGCAGCCGGCGCAGTTTCGGTCGTCGATTTCGAATCGGCCGCTGGCTTTGTTTCGGAAGCTGGCGTCGCTGCCGCGGTCGAAGCTGGAGGCGCGGCGGGAGTTTCTGCTACCGGTTTGTCTGCCTCGGCTTTATCCGACGTCGGGTTCTCCGAATCGGAAGCCGGGCTCGCCGCGGGTGTTGCAGTTGCCGCAGTTGCCGGCGTATTCGGCGGAAAATAAGTCGTCGTGCTGCCACTTGGAGAGGTTTCAGCACGGACTTCGTCGGCGACGGCCAACGTGCCGTCAGCACAACACAACGCAATGACGCCGAGACTGAGAACGCGGAGAGCGGAGAGCGTGTTCATTCCCAAATGGCTCCGTAAGGCGAGAAAGGCGCCGACGTCAGGTGCCGCTGACAGTTGGTGAGCCCTCATGGTGGCGGAAAAACGCCAAAAGATAACGGGCCGAAGCGGAACATGGCCCGTTCGCATACCCTGGTAAACCGTCGCCGCGGAAAAATCCGGCGAAAAAACAGCGCTGTGTCCTGGAAAACCCTATTTGAGTGTAACCTCACATCGTCCACAGCAAGGGACTTCTTGTTTCTGCCGCAATCGGCTTCGAAGAGCGGTCAGCAATATGGAGAGATACGGGTGCCGAACAGCGCGACTTTATATCTAGACCTCGCTGTGAACGGGGAAGCATCCGAGACGTTATGTGCCGTGCTGGCGGCGGCGCTGGACGCCGCGCCTGTCGCGAGCCTGCTGATCCGGCCGAGCACAGCAACGGATGAGAAAACCCTGAAAGCGTTGATCGCTCTCGCACAAAATAGGGGAATTGCGGCGCTTCTTCCTGCCGATGTTGCAGGCGCTGCGAAGCTCGGCGCAGACGGCGTTCATGTTCTATGGGCTCCGGACGTCGTGCAGCAGTTCAAGAGCATTCGTGGCGGGGCGGGGTCCGGAATGATCGTCGGAGCCGACGCCGGGCGCACGCGGCACGATGCGATGGAGCTTGGCGAAGGCGGCGCCGACTACGTCGCATTCGGTGTTCCGGCGCACGTCGAGGATCGCGCCCGCGCGGCTGAGCGCCAGCTCGGTCTCGTCTCATGGTGGAGCGAGGTCTTCGAAATTCCGTGCGTCGCCCTCAACGTTTCCGACACCGAACAGGCGCGCCGATTGGCCGAAGCCGGGGCCGATTTTGTCGGCGTGACGATCAGCGGCAATGAGACTGCATCCGATGCGGCGATGCGCGTTCGCGCGTATTCAGAAGCCGTTTCGGCGCCTGAGGACGCGAAGTGAAGCGTGCCCATCGCAAGTTGCTGATGCTTTCTTGTGCGGCGCTGTGCTCGCCCCTGCTCACAGGTCGCGTGGTGGCTGAAAACAGCTCCTGGTTTTCGCGCCAAACGTCGGTGCCGAAATCCGAGCCGTCGAAAACACCTCAGTCCAAGGCTCCGGCCCAACCTCGGGCGCCTTCCGGCCAATCCGGCTCATCCGAGGTCGAAAAGTCCATTCCGTCGATGGTCCCCGTCAGCGGCGACAACGCTGCCTACATTGCCTTCGACCAGGGTCAATACCTGACCGCATTGAAACTTGCCGAGGAAGAGGCGAAGCGCGGCGAGCCGACGGCCTATACATTGATGGGCCGCATTTACGGCGACGGACTTGGCGTTCCCAAGGACGACAGCAAGGCCTACACGAACTACGCGAAGGCCGCAGAACTTGGTGACGTCCAGGGGACGTTCGAGGCGGGCGTTGCGTTGGCGGAAGGGCGCGGAGTCAAAAAGAATCGCAAAGTTGCCGCCGAATTGTTCGAAAAAGCCGCGCTCACCGGACACGCCGAAGCCAATTACAATCTCGGACTTCTCTTTCTCAAAGGCGACGGCAAGCCGCAAAATCCGATACGTGCGTTCCAGCACATTCAATACGCGGCGCAGAAGGGATTGGCGCAAGCGCAATACGATCTGGCCGAACTCTATCAAACCGGAACGGGAACCGAGCCCAACGCGCTCGAAGCGGCGCGATGGCTGTCGCGTGCAGCGGAGCAAGGTCTTACGGCCGCCCAATATGACTACGCCGTGCGCCTGTTGCAGGGCTTCGGCCTGACCAAGGACGAGTCAAAAATTCCGATGCTCATGCGGGCCGCCGCCGACAAGGGCGTTCCCGGCGCTCAAAACCGTATGGCCTATCTCTATCTCGACGGCATCAAGGTGAAGAAAGATCTCGTCGAAGCAGCGAAATGGCGCTTGATTGCGAAAAAGAACGGGTTTGCCGACAAAACGCTCGATACAATGGTGGCCAAGTTGCCGCAAGCCGAGCGCCGCAAGGCGGCAACCGAAGCGTCTGCCTGGAACGATAAAATCCGGGTCGGGGAAGCGCAGTAGCGGCCTCCTGGGCCTTTAGTCCTCGTGTCAGCCTTGCTAGTTGTCGGTGGAGCGGCTAGAGCCCGCTGCTCACCCCCTTTTCGCCGTTCGCCGGACCTTCGCCCCGATGCCCAACGTCTCGCCTACTCTCAACGTCATGATCTCAGCCGCTCGCAAGGCCGGGCGAAGTCTCGTCCGCGACTTCGGCGAAGTCGAACATTTGCAGGTTTCTATCAAGGGGCCCGCCAATTTCGTTTCGGCCGCCGATCACAAGGCGGAAGAGATCATTTTCCGAGAGCTTTCCAAAGCGCGCCCCGGATACGGATTTCTCATGGAAGAGCGCGGCGAAGTTGCAGGGGCCGACAAAACGCATCGCTGGATCGTCGATCCGCTCGACGGCACGACCAACTTTCTCCATTCCAATCCGATGTTCGCCATCTCGATCGGGCTGGAGCGCGAAGGCCAGATGATCGCCGGCGTCATCTATAACCCGGCGAGCGACGAACTCTTCACCGCCGAAAAAGGCAAAGGCGCTTACATGAACGACCGGCGCTTGCGGGTCGCTGCCCGCAAGTCGCTGGCGGACGCGCTCGTGACGACCGGCATTCCACATCGCGGACGGTCGAACCATCAGCGTTTTCTGAAGGAAATGGGAACGCTGATGCAGGAAGTTGCCGGCATTCGCCGTTCGGGTTCGGCTGCGCTGGATCTTGCTTTCGTCGCTGCGGGCCGCTTCGATGCCTATTGGGAGCACGACCTCAAGCCTTGGGACCTCGCCGCGGGCATCGTCATGGTGCGTGAAGCCGGTGGTTCCGTGAGCGATCTCAACGGCGGCGACAAATTCCTCGAAAACGGCGATATTCTTGCGGCAAATCTGACTCTTCACAAGGCTTTCGGGGCAATGCTCTTTAATAAGCCGTGAGCCCCGTCAGGAAAGCCTGCTGCAAGCATTATGTTGCCCGTTTTCGATGGGAGAGGCATGCGCTAAGGTCGGTTCATACACTGCGGGGACGTTCCGGAGACCACGAATGGCCAAGATACGCCCGGGCGATGCCGCGGCACTCGCACCCGTTACGCGGCGCCTGACACCGCCCGGTGTCTTTTTGCTGCGCATGACCATATTCCTGACGCTTGTTGGTTTTCTGGCGGCGATCCTGTTCGATCAGCTGAAGCGCTCATTTCTCAATAATCCTGGTCTCAATGGGCTCATCGTCGGTGCGCTGCTCCTCGGCATCGTCTACGCCTATCGGCAAGTGATGCGCCTTTATCCGGAGATCCGCTGGGTCAACGCATTCCGGATCGCAGACCCGGGCCTTTCAATCAGCGCCAAGCCGGTGCTGCTGGCTCCGATGGCCATGATGCTTCGTGACCGGACAGGCACGATCTCGATTTCGACGGCGGCGATGCGGTCGTTCATGGATTCCATCGGCTCGCGTTTGGACGAAGCCCGCGATACGGGGCGGTATCTCGTCGGGCTGCTCGTGTTCCTCGGCCTGCTCGGAACGTTCTGGGGCCTGCTCGAAACGATCCAGTCGGTCGGCCACGCGATCGATACGCTCGACACGAAGGCCTCAGACAACCTCCAGCTCTTCAGTGATCTCAAGGCTGGGCTATCGGCGCCGCTCAAGGGCATGGGCACGGCTTTCTCGTCCTCGCTGCTCGGTCTTTCGGGCTCCCTCGTTCTCGGGTTTCTGGAGCTGCAGGCGAGCCACGCACACAACCGCTTCTACAATGAACTGGAAGAATGGCTCTCGGGCATCACCGAGCTGACGCCCGGCGGGCTTTCCACCTCATCAAGCGACTACGTCAACCGCCAGCTTCTCGGGGCCGTCACCGATATGCAGCGCGCGCTTGAAGACTTCACCGCCCGTCTCGGCGAACAACCGGTCGTGCCGCCGCGTGTGCTGACGCAGCAGTCCGAGAAGTCTCAGGAAGAAGTTCGCGACCTTGCGCGCGGCGTCAACCAGCTTGTTACGCAGATGCGTTCCGAGCAGAAGGTCGTCCGCGAGTGGGTGGACG
>JAICLG010000088.1 GCA_025927515.1 Hyphomicrobium sp. | reverse complement strand
TCCCCCTGGCGAGGTAAAATTTCTTGCGCGCGCGTAGCCTATGTACGTTTCGGGTGATCGGACCGTTGCGAAATTCGATGCCGCTTCGGCGCCCGACGCTGAGACATTCACCGTGCCCGAAGCGATGTTCGTGCGTCCTGCTTCTTTCAGGAGCTCTTGAATGACGCGCTCCGACTGCTCGTAACCTCCTTCGCCAAAATGGTGATGACGGATATTTCCTTGCGCATCGATGAAGTAGTGCGCGGGCCAGTATTGATTGTTGAATGCTCGCCAGATCGCGAAATTGTTGTCGATCGCGACGGGATAGCCGACCTTCAGATTCGCGATCGCGTTCTTGACGTTGGCCACGTTTTTCTCAAAGGCGAATTCCGGCGTATGCACCCCGATCACGACAAAGCCCTGGTCTTTGTATTTCTCGGCCCAGGCCCGGATATAAGGAATGCTGCGCAGGCAATTGATGCACGAGTACGTCCAGAAATCGACTAGCACCACCTTTCCTTTGAGCGCTTCAGGAGTCAGCGGTGGAGAGTTCAGCCATTCGACCGCTCCAGCGAGAGACGGCATCTGCCCCTCCACCGGCAAAGTTGCATCGGCCGTCGCGTCGGCGCCCTTTTCGCCGGCCGTTCTGCTCGAACGTACGAGATCGACGAGGCGCTGCTCCAAGGGAGCGGTGCTTGCAAGCGACAGACGCGTGAGCACGCCGGTATCTGCGCCGAGGCCGATAGCGACGACCGCGAGCAGTACTGCGATGCCGAGGCCACGGCGCACCCACTCGCCGGCTCCAAGCGACTGCTTCATTGCAGCGAATACCTGGCCTCCGACCAGCAATGCCAATGCGAGGGACGTGGCCGCCCCTGCCGCGTAAGCGATAAGGAGGCCGGTGGTACGAACGCTAGCACCTTCGAGAGCCGCGCCGGTCAGGATCAATCCGAGGATCGGTCCCGCGCATGGCGCCCACAGCAAACCGGTCGCGACGCCGAGCAGAAGCGACGGCCAAATCGACGCATTGCCGTCTGCTTCGGCCCTTTGCGCAAGCCGGTTGCCGAGCGCGACCAGCGGGCGTGACAGCCGGTCCGAAAGCTCGGGAAAGACAAGCGTCAATCCAAGCAGGAACATCACGATCAGCGCGATGATACGGCCGTAGTCGTTTGCCGCCACGGCCCAGCCGCCGCCGACAGCCGCCAACGTCGCGACCAGCGCGAACGTCAGCGCCATGCCGACGAGGATTGGCAGTCCGCTTTTCAGAAAAGGTTTGTCGGCGCGCGAAAAGACGAATGGAAGAACCGGTAAAATGCACGGGCTGGCGATCGTAAGGACACCGCCGAGGTAGGCGAGTAGGAAGAGGAGCATGTGTGTGACACCTGAAATCCAACCGATAACGTGCTTACGCGTCGCGATGCAACTCCGTTACAGCGGTTGGGCGGGTGGATAGCTTGACGTGAGGTTCCGATCATCGCCATGCTACGAGAACAGCTCCGCACGCGATCAGCGCAATACCGATCCAATTCATCAGAGAGAGCCTTTCTCCAAGGAACGTTACGGCAAATACAGCAACCAGGACGACACTGAGTTTATCGATCGGCGCGACGAGTGCCGCGTCTCCGATCTGAAGCGCCCGGAAATAGCAGAACCACGATGCGCCTGTCGCCAATCCAGAGAGCACAAGAAACGCGTACGTCCGCACCGAGATGGTATCGATCTGTTGGAAGAGCCCGCGCGCAAAAAGGACAAGACCCAAAGCCACCATGATGACGACGGTTCGTATGAACGTCGCGAGGTCGGAATTGACATTTGCAACACCGACTTTTGCAAAAATGGCCGTCAGAGCGGCAAAGACTGCGGACAGGAGAGCCCACGTGAGCCAACCGAACGGTGTTATCACGATCCCAGCTCCTATAGCGCGTGAAATGCCAATTTCTCAGCGCCGCGCATGTACAGAGTCACCGGCGCCGCCCCTCCTCACTGCGAATGGAGGATGGCAGTGATGACTGGCGAGATTGACGTTCGTCAAGAGAGCATATCCAAGGTCGCTGAAATCACACTCGCGTTTTGGATCTTGAAGATCCTTGCGACCACTCTCGGCGAAACGGCAGGCGACTATATCTCCATGTCGCTTGGGCTCGGATATTATGTGGCATTGGCAATCACGTTCGCCATCCTCGTTATCGTGCTTGCCGTTCAGGTGACATCGCGGCGCTATCATCCGCTTCTTTTCTGGCTGGCAATCATCGCGACGACGACCGCAGGAACCGAAATTTCGGATTTCATGGATCGCTCTCTCGGCCTGGGATATACGCTGGGATCTGCACTTCTTGTTGCCGGCCTGCTTGCCACACTCTTGTTGTGGTACGCACGCACACGCGATCTCGCCGTTTATCCGATGATCCGAAAAGACAGTGAGGTTTTTTTCTGGATTGCGGTGCTCTTCTCAAACAGCCTTGGCACCGCGTTTGGCGATTTTCTCACCGACGATATGGCATTGACGTTTCTTCAGGGCGCCGGAATCACTGCCGGAATCATTTTGCTCGTTGGTGTGCTTCACTACTTGCGGGCTTTGCCGGATACTCTGCTGTTCTGGATTGCTTTTGTATTCACCCGCCCGTTTGGCGCGACGTTCGGCGATTTCCTCACCAAGCCGACAGATGCCGGTGGGTTAGCTCTCTCCCGCGGCTACGCATCGTTGGCGACATTAGGCTTGCTGCTTGCGATTTTGTACCTGTCCATCGATCGGTCCTCAAAGGCGCGAGGTAACTCGGGGTGAAAGGGCGTTACTCTGCTTCTGAGCGCGACCCTACTGAAGAATGCGGTTGCACATGATTGTCGGAAACGACAGGCCGGAAGATGAGTTTCGTCGTGAGCTGCCTTCTCATTTTTCCCGGCTAGTATGCTTCAGACGGCAATCAGTTGCTGCGAGACTGCTTTGGCGACAGCCTGGGTCGTTGTCGTGCAATTCAGTTTCTCGCGCGCGGAATTCAGGTGGAAGCGCACGGTGCGTTCGCTGATGCCGAGAATGACACTTGCCTCCCAAGCGGATTTACCTGCAGCGACCCATCGGAGGCAGTCAAGTTCACGCGCAGAGACCACAAGAGCTTCAGACGTATCCACTCCGTTGCGACGAAGCATGTGGCAATGAAAGTATTCTCCCAGAATCTTGAGTTCGGTCGGCTCGGGCGCAATCTCGTCATCCGGCTCGTCACTGAGAGACGAGCGCTCAAAGCCCAGGATGGCGAACTCCCCGCGTCGAGATGTAAGTTGTATGGCGCCGAATGCCTCGCCGTCGCTGCACGTCGGCTTACCGTCTGATTGCACGCGCACCGCTTCGACAGCGCGGATCTCGGCAAGGCGCTGCATCGAAACGGCCTTATTCGTGATCGCCTGACTGGCCATGTCCCCGGAGAACGAGCAATGCACGAACGAGCCGCTCGAAAAACGGGGAATGTTTACGCACAAATACCAAATATCCGAAAGCCGATAAATCTCACGCGCGGCTGAAAGAAACGCGACGCCTTTGTTCCTTTCGACGACTGCGCTTCGGTCTTCCACCAACTCTGCTAAAATGCCGGCCAACATATGGAATATCCGTTGAGAGTGCTTCCGAAGTCGAACGCTCGATTATTTTTCTCTGAAGGCCCTGTAGACGCTGCCCATGACCGGTTCCATCAAGTAGTCGAACAAGGTCCGTTCTCCCGTGCGAATGTAGAGATCCGCGGGCATGCCCGGCGTCGGCCGAAAATTCGGCGCCTTTGCCTTGACGTCCTTTTCATCGAGCTTCACGCGAACGATGAACGAGCCGCGATCGGTCGCTTCCGGCGTCGCAGTCAGCATTGACGGCCGATCCGATATGGTGTCGGCGGAAAGATAGGTGACTTTCCCCTCGACCATCGGAGTGACGCGTTGGTTCAATGCAGACAGGCGCACCGTCGCGGGTTGCCCTTCTTTGACGTGCGACACCTCATTGGGACTGATACGCCCTTCGATGATCAGCTCATCGTTCACCGGCAACAATTCCAGGATGGTGCTGCCAGGGGCGACGACGCCACCGCGCGTGTGCTGGTTGAGCTTTACGACGATGCCCCGAACGGGTGCTCTTATATCCGTTCGCTCGACGACATCCTTGGCCGCCCGGATCTGCTCCGTCACATCGTCGAGATCGGATTCCGTCTGCCGCAACTCTTCGACGGCTTTCTGTGTCATCGTCGACTGGATCGACGCGATCTGCTGCTCTGCCCGCGCAACCTGCTGGCGGCTATCCGCGACGCGCCCGACGAGTTCGCCGAGCTGACCGGTCAGCGCGGCTTCGTCACGTTGCACCGCATAGACTTCGGTCCGGCGAATGAGATCACGCGAAAGCAGGGCGTTCTTGGCTTTGAGTTCTTCGCCGAAAAGATCGGGCCGTTCCTGCGTCGCTTTGATCTGCGCCTGATATCCGGCAATGCTTTCCCTGAGACCTGCGATCTCCTTCTGCAACACGGCTTCTTCGTTCTGGATTTTCTTTCTCCGCGATTCGAGTTCAAGTTGCTGCCGGCCGATGATCATCTGGACGTCTGGATCGTGGACGTCGATATCGGACGTCGACGGCAGGGCGAACGTTTCCTTGTTCGCTAGTTCCGCTTGAAGACGTGCTTGCGTCGTCACCAGCCGGTATTTCCGGAGCACGAGCATACGCAGCTTGGCTTGCGCGGTCGTCGGATCGAGCCGCACCAAAATCTGTCCCGCCTCGACCAGATCACCTTCCTTGACGGCGACCTCGCTGACGATGCCGCCTTCGAGATGTTGAATTTGCTTGTTCTGTCCGGCGGCAACGAACGTTCCCGAAGTGACAACCGCGCCATCCAAGGGCGCCGTCGCGGCCCAAGCGCCGAACCCGAGGCCGCAAACGGCGACGACTCCCAAACCAATCAAGCTCGGAACGCGCGAGCTCTTTGGTACGGTTTTGTGCCACTCATCAATTCCTGGACATCCAAGAAGCATTTTATTCCTCTGACGCAGACCGTTGAAACGCGGATGTGTGTGCGAACCTTCTCAAGCCGATGACGTCGTTGCCTGACTCACAAGGCGATGCAGCACATCGCGCGGCGCGCCAAAGCCCTCCATTCGTCCCGATCGCAGGACCAGAACCTTATCGACGGTATTCAAAAGCGCGGGCCGCTGCGTAATCAGCACGATCGTTACGCCGCGCTCCTTCGCCTTCTTCATGCTGTCGGCCAAGGCTTTCTCGCCGACTGCGTCGAGATTGGAATTCGGTTCGTCGAGCACGATCAGCGAAGGATTTCCGAAAAATGCGCGCGCCAGCGCGATACGCTGCTTCTGGCCGCCCGAGAGAGGCGCACCGTTGCGGTCAAGCACGGTTTCGTAACCGGCGTTGAGCTGGCAAACCATGTCGTGAACACCGGCAACGGCGGCCGCGTCGTAAATGTCTTTGTCCGGGAGGTCGGTGCGAAGCCGGCAGATGTTTTCTTTTATCGTTCCGGGAAAGAGCTCGACTTCTTGCGGAAGGTAGCCCGTGAATTCTCCGAATTGGCGGCGATCCCAGTTGCGCAGTTCCGTGCCGTCGAGCCGGACCTTGCCGGCGGTCGGGAAGACACAACCAACCAGGATGCGCGCAAGGGTCGATTTTCCCGACCCTGAAGGACCGACAATCGCAAGCGACTCTCCGGGACTGAGTTCGAAGCTCAAGCCATTCAGAACCGGCTCTCGCGTTCCCTGCGGGATGTAAAGGAGACGTTCGACGCTCACCTTTCCCGCCGGGCGAGGCAGCCTGAGCTTCGACTTCTCCTCGCTCAGTCCTTCCAGGGCCGCCCTCACTCGCGCATAGGAGGCGCGCGTCTGAATGACGGAACGCCAGCCCTCGATCATGCCTTCCAGCGGCTGCAGCGCACGGCCGCCGATGATCGACGCCGCAATCATCATGCCGCCCGTCAGCTCGCCGGCCAAAGCAAGATGCGCGCCCCAACCAAGGATCGAGATCTGAGTCACCAAGCGCGCGAACTTCGATGCGCCGCTGATCCAAAAGTTTCGATCATGCGCGTTGATCTGCATCGACAGCGCCGGAGCCTGCTCACGTCCCCAATGCAGAATGCTTTCATTCAGCATGCCCATCGCATTTATGACTTGCGCATTGCGAGCGAGGGATTCCGCGTGTGCGTCGGCTTTCGAGGCGAATGTTCCGGCTTTCCCGAGCGGTCCTGCCGTTGCCGTCTGGTTCAACAGCGCAATCGTAAACAGCACGACGCCAGCTGCGAGAACGATCGCGCCAAGTTCGGGATGAATGAGAAAAATCACCGCGAAATAGAACGGCGACAACGGCGCGTCGAACAGCAGCAGCATCGTGGGACTTGATAGAAAGCTGCGCACCTGATGCAGCGCCCGAAGCGCCTGCAGGCTCCCACCCTCGCCTGTCGGCGCCGACATGACGATTCCCGCGAGGATGGGTCCGCCGAGAATAACTTCCATCGACGCGGCAAGCCGGCCGAGCACCTGCCGGCGCAGGATATCGAGGATAGACAGCGTAGCGAGCAAGCCGACCGCCAGCGCTGAAAGCATCATCAATGTGTCGAGGCTCCGGCTCGTAAGGACGCGGTCGGAGATCTGGAACAGATAGATCGGCATCGTGAGCATCAGGACGTTCACGAACAGCGAGAAAAGCGCGACGACCGCGAATGTTCGCCGCGAGCACGTGCGCCACTGAGCCAGCGGATCGGGCCTCCGGTCTCGCTGCGACGCATGCGTTTCGTATGCGGTTGCGGCGGCGCTTCTCCACTTGCCGATTTCAGCGCGCAGTTCCGCCAGACGACGCAGAGCAGCGTTTTGGCCCTCTTGGCTTCCCGCCGACTGCGCCTGTTCTTCGCGAAGCCGATCAAGGTCCACGACAGAGTCGTCCTCAGCAGTCTCGATCGGCACTCGCTCGCTTCCGGCGATATAGATATTATTCATTGATGGCCGTCCCCTGTTGACTGCACGCGCCGCATCGAACCTCGACTAGCCGAGCAGGCCGAGATGCATATGAGAATGCAGATCATCGAGAACGGGGAGATGCGCAGGCGGCTGATCGCTGCCGTGGTCGCCAGAGTCGGAGGTGACGTTGGCCGCGTGCGGACCAATTCCGATGGCGCTCGCAACGAGCGTCGTGATTCCGCCGGTATCCGTCGACGTTGGAAGCGACACGCCAGTGTCGTGTGCCGTATCGCTCATGGCGAGATTGAATTGCGAATAGCCGGACGTGTTCGAAACGCCGTCACCGGATGCAATCGTGTTTGGCGTTTCGGCCGCGAACGAGAGCGACCCGGAGGATGAGACGCCCAAGCTATGCAACGTGCCTCCGAGAAAGTCGTGGAGGCCACTCGTCGAATCCGCAGCGGAAGCGATCGCCGAGTCTGCAGAGCCGTTGTGCTCGAAAAGCGTTGTGACCGGCGATGTCCAATCGGACACCGGCGCAACTCCGTCACCGGGAGACCCGTCGATCGCGTGCGTTGTCGTATCGGCGGCGTCACCGACGGTAGACATCGCCGTGCTAAGGCCGTCGCCGAAGACGTCCGCGCCGAAAGTTGTATTGAGCGTCGTCGCAACGGTTCCCGTCAGGTCCTGAGCGAAATGCTCGGCGCCTCCCACGAAATCGCCGACTGTGCCGACGACCTGCGTAACGGCCGCTGTCGCGCCTTGGAGAGTTGTGTCTATGCTGTTGACGATCGGTGTTACGATCGCCGTGAGGTGCTCGACGACGTCGAGGACAGGGTGCTCAATTGCATTGATAACATTCGTGACGTTCGATGTTACATCCTGGGCAACGGTGGGATAGGAGCCGTCGATTGCATTAGATGTGGCCGAGGAGCCGCCGCCGTAATCGCCCGTTGCATCCAGATGCGCCTGCGCCACGGGTATGTTGTGAACGGGAGCGACATCCGGGCTGACATTGCTTGCGTCGGCGGCGGGGTTGAGAGCTACCTTGGCGCTCGCAGCGTGGCCCTCGTGGTCGGCGGACAACGATTCCAGCGTGAGGTGCTGCATCTCGGGCTGAGCGCCGCCCGAATACGAATTGCCGCCGTCTGAATGGGACGCGCCGCCATGATCGCTATCGACCGTCGCGGCGTGCGCCGATCCTCCGATGATTTCGGTCGCTGCCAGAAAATTCGCAAGAAAAAAGGACCAGGTTAGAAAGCTCCATATGCCACGCTGGCGCTCGGGGGTGGCTGCCTCTTTATCGAGTAACGCCGCATTATATTTTTTAATTCGAGAAAAGAACGCATTCGCAAATTGCATTGACATGACCGTCCTCAATCAATTGCATTTCATTCTTCCGCGTCATCGCTGACACGTCGTCGGCCGGGCATTGCTGCCCGGCCGTTTGGCCTCACGCGTGATGAACGTCGTGCCCGAGATCCAGATGTCCGAGGTCAAAGAGGTTCAGCGTGTTCGTCAGATGATCGAGATCGAGGTTGGTGGCCGCGAGGTCGTGGATCGGCTGCGCATGGAGCGCCGCGCCCACGTCGGATAGATCGACCGATCCGGCGTCGTGAAGTATCCCCGATGCGTCCACGTTCGGCTGAGCAGAGCCATTGGCAGCTGCCGCATCGATATTCGCATCGTGAGTCAAGCCGGTGAGGTTGAGCCCGCCTGTCGAGTTACTCGGATCGAACGAAGCGATACTTGCAACGATATCCCCGACGTCGTGAATGACTTCGGGAATAAGGCCGAGATCGCCCGCGTCCGTTACTGTGCCGAGCAGACCAGATACCGAGCCGAGATCACCCGCTCCGGCAGCCGTGCCGAGGAGAGAGTCGACCGCGTGGTTGGCGCCATCGACGACATTGTCAAGCAGACTGGATACCGAGCCGAGACCATCCGCTCCGCCGGCCGTGCCAAGCAGCGAGTCAACCGCGTGGTTGGCACCATCGACGACATTGTCGAGCAGCCCCGAGCCAAGATCACCCGTTCCGCCCGCCGCTCCGACCAGAGAGTCCACCGCGTGGCTGGCGCCGTCGACGACATTGTCGAGCAGACTGGATACCGAGCCAAGACCATCCGCTCCGCCGGCCGTGCCAAGCAGCGAGTCAACCGCGTGGTTGGCACCATCGACGACATTGTCGAGCAGCCCCGAGCCAAGATCACCCGTTCCGCCCGCCGCTCCGACCAGAGAGTCCACCGCATGGTTGGCGCCGTCGACGACGTTGTCGAGCAGACTGGACACCGACCCGAGATCGCCCGCTCCGCCGGCCGTACCAGCAAGCGTATCGACCACGTGCCCAACGTCGTCGGCAAGATTGCCGACCAATGAGGTGAGCGAACCAAGATCGCCCGTATCTCCGGCTGTACCCGCAAGTGCATCGACGACGTGGCCCACGTCAGCAGCGACAGCGTCGACTAAAGACGTCAACGAGCCGAGGTCGCCGGCTCCGCTCGCCGTACCAAGCAGAGAGTCGACGGCATGACCGGCATCGTCGACGACATTGCCCACCAGTCCGGACAGCGACCCGAGATCAGCGACGCCTCCGGCTCCGGCCGTTGCGGCGCCGATGGTGCCATCGATCAGATTACCTATATCCGTTGTCGCAGCATCGAGGATTGGCGGAATAATTCCGGAGACGTCCCCCAGTCCCGCCGTGACACCGGTGAGGGAACCAGTCACGTCGCCGAGGTCCGCAGCGAGCCCATCGACAAGAGATGGAACAGTTGCTGTGATGTCGCCAACGTCGGCGAGATCGCCCACGGATGGCAGGCTTCCCGTCACATCGCCCAGATCGGCGCTTACTCCACCGAGCAGCGACGGCACGGTCGCAGTCAGGCCGCTGAGGTCGCCAATGTGCCCGACGTCGACTCCAAGTCCATCAACGAGCGAAGGGACCGTCCCTGTGAGACCACTAAGATTGCCGATGTCGCCGGTGCTTAGTCCGCTAATGAGCGACGGCACTGTTGCTGCCGCATCGCCCAAATCGACGAGACCGGACAACGATGGCAGAGTGTCGCCGACGGCGAGAAGATCCGAAACTTCAGGCAGGGCCGTTGTTACGCCGCCAAGGTCGGTGCTGACATCTCCCAAACTGGGAAGGCCCGTGGTCACGTCACCGAGATTCGTATCCCCGAGCGGCGGAAGCGCGACCGTAGGACTGACGGTAACGTTCGGCAAAGCTGGCGTCTCGCCAGCGGTGCCCGAACCGCTGCTGTCCGAGCCACCATCGCCGGAAGTTCCATCTGACGTATCGTAATAGTAGTAGTTGTTCGTGGTCGTCGTATCGTGGCTATCGGTCGTGTAATAGTAGTTGTTGGTTGTGCTCTGGGTCATTGAATCACAAGGCTCCGGTGGGCAATCACATGAAGGTTGCGGCGGCGGGCATTCCGCCGACGGAGGATGGTGTTCGGGTGGGGCACAGTCCCACGTCGTCATACAATCTTGCGCCATGTTCAGTTTCCTCTCTCAGGAAATGAATGTTGAGGACCTGGAAGATGAACCTCCGACCCCTGACGGATGTCCTGATGTAAGTTTCCGAGTCCATGCCAATGACTTTGTCAAAAACTGCAAGCTAACCAAGCTGTTCGAAACGACAGCTCAACTCCGGCAATTGATTAAAATATTTTCAATCTCGAGAAAGGCGTGAATTTGCGAATTCAATTCGCGCCGCATCGTTCGAGAAATATCGTTGAATTGCGCTCTCTTTAATTCTGACAATTCGACTTAATGAGCGGAAGCGTTTGCAAACGACTGTGCCGAATTGAGATGGCAGCTCAAACGTCGAGCGTTTCAGTTCACGATTTTGCGGCGAGCGAGAACGCCGATCGCTCGGTCGGCTATTCGCGTGACGTCCGTGTAGCCCTGTTCAACGAGCGCCTGAACTTCCGACGCCAAACACGCGTGGTCATCGGTTATTTCATCGGTGTCGCGAGCCGTCGAAAGACCGACGCGTTGGCAGGCGATTTCGAACGATCTCCTCATGAGGGAAATTTCGAGTCTTCGAAGCTTGTCGAGCGTCATGGTGAGCACCGGCCCCAAAAACGTTTCCGGGAAATTGCGAACACCTCGGATCTCAGGGGACGGTCCGAGGTGTTCGCGTGTCAGCTGGCGCGAGGACGGGTCGCGTGCTGGC
>JAICLG010000365.1 GCA_025927515.1 Hyphomicrobium sp. | reverse complement strand
TCAGCTCATCACTGGGCTTGAGCACGGAGCCGACCGACAGCTTCGCGATAGTCAAAACCACCGCGGGTTCTGAGGCCGTGAGCCTCACCAGATCCTGCCGTTTGAGCGCTTTTTCATAGGACGATCGCGCCGTATCGAGATCATTGCGTGTTTTGACCAGTTCTTGGCTCAGCTGCGCGAACCATTGTTCCCTGAAAGCGTCCCGGTCGGCGCGAATGGATGCCAAGGTCCCTTGGGCCTCGATCAAGGAATTGTGCGTATTTTCGATCGTGCGGACCAGTTCGAGACGGCTATCCTGGGAGGCATACATGTTGAGCTGCGATCCCGTACCATGCTGCGCCAGCGTAGTCCGCATATCTTCGATCTTCTGCGCGATTTCCTCGCGCTGCCGATAGCGGCTGTCATCCCCATTGAGTTTGGTGATGGTCGCTTCCGTCTGCTTCATCTTGGAATCGAAGCTGTTGATTTGCGCATTGTACTGCGCGATGCGCTGATTATAGAGCGCCTTTTGCAGCATATTGTAGTTTTGGGTGTCTTGGTCCTTGCCGTCCGGGAACACCGGCACCTTACCCGCGATCTCCGCCTCGTCGCGCGTAATCTGAGCGACATCGCTGGCGATCTGCGCTTTGAATTGCGCAACGTCTGCCGCTGCGAAAGTAGGATCAAGGGTCGCCAACAATTGTCCGGGCTTAACCTGCTCGCCTTCTCGGACGTCAATGCTCTTGATGATGGACTGATCGAGCGCCTGGTAGACGGCGATTTGGCCGACGGGCACAATCTTCCCGCCCTGGCTCTGCACCACGCGATCGAGCTTCGTGACGGTAATCAGAAACAATCCGGAGAGCACGAAGCCAACCAGCACATACAATGTGATACGGGTCGCCAGCGGCTCCTTGACCTGACGGATCGCTTCGGTCTCGGACTGGAATTGCCGGACGGTCGAAAGGGCCTGATCAAGAGACAAGGGTCGGTCCCCTTAGGTTCGGACGCGGCGGACGGCTTGGGACCAGGTGATTGTTCTGTTGATGCCAGAGCGAGCTGTAGATCTCGTTCCGAGCCAGCAACTGCTCATGCTTGCCGACGTCGTTGATACGCCCCTGATCCAGCACCAGGATCGCGTCCGCCTTCACCAAAGATGACAGCCGGTGCGAGATGATGATCATCGTCCGCCCGTGCGCGATGCGGGCAATATTGGCGTTGACGATCGCTTCGCTGTCGGCGTCGAGCGCACTGGTGGCCTCATCCAGCACCAAGATCGGCGGATCAACGATCAGCGCACGTGCGATCGCCAGCCTCTGCCGCTGCCCGCCAGAAAGATTAGGAGATCCCTCATAGATGTGAGTCTCATAACCACGCGGCAGACGATCAATAAACTCCTCAGCGCCAGCAAGCCGAGCGGCGCGAACCATGTCGTCGTAGGTAGCATCCGGCTTTGCCGCGGTAATGTTCTCCCGGATGGTGCCGCTGAACAGGAAGTTTTCCTGAAGCACAACGCCGATATTTCGCCTGAGATGATCGACGTCGTATTCACGCACATCGATGCCGTCGATCTTGATCAGTCCTTCATAATCCGAATGCAAGCGCTGCAGCAGCCGCGTGATCGTGGTCTTGCCGGAGCCGCTCTTGCCCATGATACCAAGCGTTCCTCCGAGAGGTATTTCGTAGGTGACGTCGGTAAGGCTCGGGCTCAATGCGCCCTTATAACGGAACGTCACCTTGGAAAATTGCACATGGCCCTTCAGCGGGGTGCGAACCCCATGTCCGGACCGCCCTTCCTCAGGCGGCTGGTTGACGAGCTGGGCGACGACCTCCACGGCGGCACGCGCTTCATCGCCCTGATTGATAAGTTGTGCCATCTGCATCAACGGACCAGCCACCCTTTGCGATAACATCAGGAACGCAAACAGAGCCCCGACATACATGGGATCGCTGCTGGTCATTGCCAGAAAAACGCCAACCGCATAAGGAGCGCTCACCGCCAGCCGCTCGAGTGGACGTATCACGGCCGACACGAGCGTCGCCGTCGCCCCTTCGGCAACGCGGGCCTTTGCGGTTTTCGCCACCAGTACGTCCCATTGGTGACGTTGCCGGGCATCGAGCGACAACGATTTGATGGTGCGAATTCCGTTCAGGGTTTGGAACAGGAATGAACCCATCTGCCCCTCCGCGGCGAGCACCGCGGCCGTCCGCTTCCGATAAGCAGGCAGCATCAGGAGCAGCCACCCGACCATGAGCCCGGCAATAGCCAACACCAGGAAGGTCATCAGGGGGCTGAAGAACAACATCACGGGAATGAAAAACACCAGCGTCGTCGAATCGAGAATGGTCCCGAACAATTGGCCGACAAGGAAGGTGCGGATCTTGAAGATCTCGCGCATATCTCGCGCAACAAGACCGATCTGGGTGCGCTCGAAATAATCCATCGGAAGGTTGAGCACCTTCTCGAACATGTAAG
>JAICLG010000303.1 GCA_025927515.1 Hyphomicrobium sp. | reverse complement strand
CATCTGGATCGGCAGGAACTCCTCACGCGTGAATTTGAGCGCGCTGATGCCCCAGCTCAACGCGAAAACGGTCATGAGATAAAACAGGACGAAGGTTGCAAGCGCTGCGAACGTCCCGAGGACGAGCAGCCGAAAATGACGGGCGAACACCGTAGCCAACGGCACCCGCACGCGCTCCCTATTTTCTAGAGCGCGCTTGAATTCGGGCGTCTCTGAAATGCGAAGACGGACATAGAGGCCGACGAATACGAGCGTTGCGCTCGCGATAAATGGAATGCGCCAGCCAAACGAAGCAAACTGCTGATCGGTCAGCAGCTCGGTGATCAGCAGAAAAATACCGGAGGAGCAGAGAAAGCCAATCGGCGCGCCGAGTTGCGGAAACATGCCGAACCAGGCCTTCCGCGCTGCCGGCGCATTCTCCGTTGCGAGAAGAACTGCGCCGCCCCACTCGCCGCCAAGCCCCAGGCCTTGAAAAAAACGGCACGTCGCCAGCAGGAAGGGAGCCCAAACCCCCGCCGACGCATAGGTCGGCAAAAGACCGATCGCAACTGTGGCAAGACCCATCGTCAGCAGCGCCGCGACCAGGGTCGCTTTCCGTCCGAGACGATCTCCAAAATTCCCGAACAGTACGGCACCCACCGGCCGCGCAAAAAACGCGATCGAAAAGGTCGCGAAGGATTGCAGGATGGCAGACGTAGGATCCGCATTCGGAAAGAACAGCTGCGGGAAAACGAGAACCGCGGCCGTTGCGTAGATATAGAAATCGAAAAACTCGATCGTGGTCCCGGCAAGGCTCGCAAATAGCACGCGACGTGTCGAAACGTTCCCTGATGGGTTCAAAGCGCTCACCGAGTTATCCCTGATATAATGATCGATTGGGCGGCCAGTCTGGCCGAGACTATTTCAGTCGAAGGCCCGCTTCGCAATCGCATTTGCGCCATCCGGCTTGAAATCGAGCGTATACGGAGCGCGTCGTCCATCTGCCGCGCCGCTCCGGATATTTCCTCGTTCGCTGCCCAGGCGCACCATTCTCGCAACCAAAGGCGGCGCCCTCCGGCTCATTCCTAAACCGTTGCCCCTGGCTTTTTCCTTGTCGGCTTTTTGCAGTCAGCGCGGCCTGATCCGTAAAGGCAGATCATGGTGGAAAACGCTCAATCGGAGCACGTTTACACTAGTGATTCCCAGCCGCGATCCCCTACCCTGAAACGCCTTTCGAAAATTGTTCTGGGCCGCGTCAGGGCTATCGTCGAACACCAGAAAGCCAGGTCCTCCATGAACATTTTCGGCCTCATCTCGGTGCGGAACGAAGAGCGTTATCTTCCAGGATTTCTCTACCACCTCGCGCCATACGTGAACGCAATCATCGCTATTGATGATTGTTCGAGTGACGGCACGGCCGACATTCTTCGCTCCGAGCCCAAAGTCATATCGGTGCTACGGGAGGTTCGATCGGGCCCGGCCCACGCCCATGAAGTCTCAAATCGCCACCGCCTGCTCATGGAGGCAGCGCGACTGGGAGCCGATTGGGTGCTATGTGCCGACGCTGACGAGCGATTTGAGGAACGGTTTCTACGACGCCTGCGCGCGGAAGCGCGCACCGGAGATGAGCGGGGCGTGCCTGTTCGTCTGTTGCAACTCGTCAATCTCTGGAACTCACCCAGTCATTATCGCGCCGATGGCCTGTGCAAGCCACGTGCAACCGCCCGCATGTTCCGGCTGCCCACCAAGATCACCCGTCGCGAACCAGGAATGCACCAGCCTTGGTTCCCACCGGAAATACAAAACGCACCGCGCGCAAACATGCGTGCGAACCTCTATCATTTGCGGATGATCGAACGGCGGGATCGCGAGACGCGCTTCACGAAATTCCGAAGCATCGATCCTGACAACCGCGATCAAGCTATAGGCTATGGTCATCTCATCGATGAATCGGGACTGACGTTGAAACGCATTCCGCTCGGCAGGGGATATGTCGATCTGCCCGAGAAACGTAGGGCAGGCTTTGGCCGCGCCATGCCTTCACGCCGAAGGTCGTTTTTCGGCTGGCGAAGACCAGCCAAGTTCGCGAAGTGGATCAAACCAGAGCCGGCCTCCGGCGCTCCAGAACTTCTCGGCTTCGATTTCAACGCAATATTCGCAGACTGGCGGCAGCGCAGTTCATGACGCGGTTCTTCCGATCCGGCGCTCGGCGAAAAAACCTCCTGGTTTTTCACCTCGAAAGTGTCGCTTGGCAAAGGCTGGCAGCCTTTCCGGAAGCATTCCCGAACCTGCATCGCCTCATGGAGACGTCCCGCGTCTACCGATCGTACTTCTCGTCAGCGACGTCGACGCAGATGACCATATCGGCATTTATGCATGGCAACGACGGTGAACTCGACGCGGCTTCGGGCATTTCCCAGCCGGCCGGCGACACGAAGAGTTTGTTCGTGACATTGCAGGAGGCCGGATATGAGACGGCTTTCTTATGCGCCACAGCGACCGCCAAACCGATGCTGCCGTTACTTTCTGCCAGCCTCCCGGCCGTCTGGAGCACGAACGATTTCGGTGATCTCATCGCCCAGTTCGAACGGCACATCGAGAAGACGCCGTTCGCGATTTATATTTGGAATCTCCTGCCGCATATCGAAACCGACCTTGCACTCGCGCCGTTCGCCGAGAGCCTCGAGGATCTCATAGGCGGCGCATGCGCCGTCACCGATACCTTACTCGGAAGGGTCCTTGATATCCTCCGTCGCCGTGGTCTGCTGGAAGAAACGACTATCGTCGTCTATGGCGATCACGGGGACGATCATGGAACGCATGGTTTCAAGAACGGCTTGTTGCATGGGCTGGAGCCTTTCACCCCGCTGGTGCACACACCGCTGGTGATCTCAGATGCCGATGTGCCCGCCGGTAACGACAACAGGCTTGCCAGCACCGTCGATCTCGCCCCGACCTGCCTCGACCTCATCGGACTTTCTGGCGCGGGATCGCAGTATCCTGCTGGGAAGAGCCTGACGGGGACACAAGTCAGCTCCGTCGTCTTTTCGCAGAACTTCACCGCTAACCAGCCAGATGCGCCACATCTCGACGTGCGCAAATGCTTCGCCGCTATCCATCGAACACATGCGTTGATGGTCAGTTCGCGTGGGCTCGAATTATACGGACACAAGCTCGATCCGGGCAACCACAGCAACCTGCTGCATCATTTTGAATTAGCCGACGATGGCACCCTTCGCCTGCTAGCCCCTCGGCGCCGGCCGCATCCGCATTTCAACACGGTTCGACACATGTGGCTCCGCAATGATGCCTTGCAGAACGCATTCGCGCACCTGCACGGGGCGTTGAAGGATCACGTCGCGGCCAAGAACGCTTCTGTAAAAGCCCGCAAAAACGACGGTGAGGCGCTGACACTTCTCGACCTTCAAATGTTCCACCGGATTAACACGTGCGGGCGCGATAGTTTCTTCGGACGGGATGAGACAAGGCCGCAAGAGGCTCTCATCAGCGCAGACCCTCATCGCTCTGAGACCGATGGCACGGTTCACCGGATCT
>JAICLG010000337.1 GCA_025927515.1 Hyphomicrobium sp. | reverse complement strand
ACCGCGGGATCCACCGGCACACTGAAAATGCTCTTCGACGCCGACGCCTGGGACTCCACCATCTCCTTCGCCCCCCGGATTCCGGTCGCACTCGGCGGTACGTTGCAGCTCGACTTCGCCAGCGACGTAGATCTGGCCAGTCAGTTCGGCCGAACCATCGACGTCTTCGACTGGGCGGGCGTCACGCCGACCGGCACATTCAACATTCAAAGCCCATATTCCTGGGACACGTCCGGGCTCTACACGACCGGCGAAATCACGCTCGTGCCGGAACCGACCAGCCTCGGATTGCTTGCGCTGGCGCTGCTGCGTCGGCGCCGCCGCTGCTGTCCCAACAGGACCTAAGACAACCATTTGCACGACCTTGACCTGCGATGCCGAACGATGCCGCGTATCGCGACTCGCGCGCTCGTGCAAATCAGAAAAGGGTTACGTACACTGCCGCATTTGATGGACCTGCCATCCTCATCCGTGCGAAAGCTCGCCCGGCAGTTGCTGGCCATGGAAGCGGCCAGCACGAGCGCCACGAATGCGCGCATGCACGAAGCCGTACGCGTGTGTGAGAAGCTGCGCATCGCCTTGACGCGATTCGCCGGCGCGGACGGGTTCGCGTCGCTGCTCCGGCGCACGCTGGCTTTGGCGCGGGTGGAAGTCCCTTCACTCAACGACATCCAAATCAAACCCGATGGCTCCCTGGAAGACCTGGCGACGATCCCGGATGGAAACGAAGCGGCGGTCGCGATCACGGCGCATCTGCTCGAATTGCTTGTCATCTTCATCGGCCACGCGCTCACGATGCGCCTGGTGCGTGAAGCCTGGCCCGATGCGTCGTTTGACGAGTCACACTGAAATTGAGGTTCTTTATGAGCAAGAAGGGAAAGACTGAAGGACAGGAGCGGGTGCAGATTCGCCAACTCCCCACCGGCGTGCCCGGCTTGGATGAGATCCTCGGCGGGGGGTTGCCCGAATACTCCTTCAACATCATTGCCGGCGCGCCCGGCAGCGGCAAGACCACCCTCGCCCACCAGATCATGTTCGCCAACGCGAGTAAAGAAACGCCCGCGCTCTACTTCACCGTCCTGGGCGAGCCGGCCGTCAAGATGCTCCGCTATCAGCAGCAGTACTCGTTCTTCGACCCGTCGAAGATCGACGGCGCGATCCGCTTCATCAACCTCAGCCAAACGGTATTGCAAAAGGACCTGGGCGCCGTGCTCGACGAGATCATTAAGGAAGTCGAAGCCGCCAACGCGAAGTTCGTCATGGTGGATTCCTTCCGCACCGTGGTCCGCCGCGCGCAGGCCATGGGCGGGTCGGCAGGCACCGAATTAGAACTTCAGGGCTTCGTCCAGCGCCTGGCCCTTCACCTCACCAGTTGGCAGGCGACTTCCTTCCTGGTCGGGGAGTACGTCGAAGGCGAGCTACGGGATAACCCGGTCTTCACCGTTGCCGACGGGTTGTTCTGGCTTTACCAGAGCGTCGAGCGCAACTCGATCGTGCGCAAGATGCAGGTCATGAAACTGCGCGGCCAAAAGTCCGTGCCCGGCCTGCACACCTTCCGCATCACCGACGACGGCATCCAGACCTTCCCGCGCACCTTCGGGCTTAGCGAGCAAACGGATCACGTCAAGGGCAGGCGCCGTCTTTCCACCGGAATCGACAGACTCGACGCCATGCTCGGCGGTGGAATCCCCGAAGGCGAGAGCATGCTCCTGGCCGGGCCTTCCGGCTCGGGCAAGTCAACCCTGGGCATGCAGTTCATCGATGAGGGCCTCAAGCAAGGCGAACCCGGCATCGTCGCCATCTTCGAGGAACTGCCCGCCGAGTTCACCCACCGGGCGAAGATGTTCGGCATCGACTTGGACAAATCCCAAAAACAGGACAAGCTGCGGATCATCTATCTGCGCCCGCTGGACCTCTCGGTTGACGAAACCGTGCATGAAATCGTCAACGCCGTCAAAGAGATCGGCGCCAAGCGCCTGGTGATCGATTCGCTGGTTGGCTTTGAGATGGCCTTGGCCCCCGGCTTCCGCGAGGACTTCCGCGAATCCCTCTATCGCATGATCGCCGCCCTCACCCGCCTGGGCGTGACCATCGTCAGCACCGTGGAGATCGAGGAGGAGTTCACCTCGATGAGCCTCAGCAAGTTCACCGTCTCGTTCCTGGCCGACGACATCGTGCGCCTGCGTTACGTCTCGATCAACGGCCAGTACCGCAAGATGCTCATGGTCATTAAAATGCGCCGCAGCAGGCACTCGATCGACATGCACGAATACCAGATCACAAGCAAAGGCGTGGAGATTGGCGAGGCGATGCGCGGCTACCACGGCCTGACCAGCAGCGTCCCCACGCCGTGGTCGGAGGAGTCCGGGCAGAACGATCCGCCGCTGCGCGAGGAGAGGCGCCAGGAGCGCCCATCCAAGCCACCTCGAAAACCGCGAAAACGCAAGTCGTGAGTCCCTTGCCGACTCAGGAATTATCCTAGGGAAACCAAGCTGCCCGCGCTCGCGGCGCTTTTCTTGCCTTCCTCCAAACCGCACGTCACCGATCGTCCGTGTTGGCCGGTCTCAGCAGCGTGTGTTGTTTCAGATGAAGGAGTCGTCATGTCAAGAACGGGTCTTATCTCGATGGCAGCGATGTTGCTCGCCGCCTTTTTCGTTTCCACATCGACCGCGACAGCGGCCGACAAGATGAAAGCCAACGTCGACAATTGGCCGCAGTCGTCGCAGAAGGCGTTCAAGGAGACGCAAGCCAAGTACGGCGAGCCCGATGGTGTCACGCCCACGCGCCTGGTCTGGACCAACAAAGGCCCGTTCAAGGAAATCATCTTGATGGATGAAGAGTACGAGCATGATTTCCCGGTCAAGCACAAAGATTGTCTTGAACACGTCGTCGCCTACAAAGTCCCGGTTGAGAAGGAAGGCGACCTGGCCAAGTTCGACGGCAGCGTGATCGTTGATCGCACCCGCGGCACGCTTGGCGCCCGCTGCGATAGCGAAGCCCACAACCTGATCGCCTT
>JAICLG010000318.1 GCA_025927515.1 Hyphomicrobium sp. | reverse complement strand
GACAAACTTCCCCGTGCAATACAACAAGGCGATCGTCGGCCGGAACGCCTTCGCGCACGAGAGCGGCATCCATCAGGATGGCGTGCTGAAGAACGTCGAGACCTACGAGATCATGACACCGGAATCCGTCGGCGTCGGAAAGTCGTCGCTGGTCATGGGCAAGCATTCGGGTCGCGCCGCCTTCAAGTCGAAGCTGAAGGAACTCGGCTACACGCTCGGCGACAACGCGATGGAAGACGCCTTCAATCGCTTCAAGGCGCTCGCCGACAAAAAGAAGCACGTCTACGACGAGGACATCGAAGCGCTCGTCGATGAAGGCGTCGCGCATATCAACGATCGCGTGAAGGTCTCGGCGTTAACCGTCATCGCGGGAACGATGGGTCCGCAAACCGCAACCCTGACGCTCGATATCGAGGGTCAGCCGAAAACGGTGCAGAGTGTCGGTAACGGACCTGTCGATGCAACTTTTAACGCCATCAAGCAGCTGCTGCCGCACAACGCGCGTCTCGATCTCTACCAGGTGCACGCGGTGACGGAGGGCACCGACGCCCAGGCTGAAGTTTCGGTCCGGCTTGAGGAGGAGGGGCGCATCGTCACGGGCCGCTCCGCCGATCCGGACACCCTGGTCGCCTCGGCGCGCGCCTACGTCGCAGCGCTTAACAAGCTCGTCGTGAAACGGCAGAAAACGGCGCAAGCTCAACAGGCCGTGTAGCGCCGGGATTTTTCGGGGTTCATCATCCGCTTAAGGCAGGGTAGCGCTCCGCAAGCGAGGCGCGCTATCTTGCGCCCCGGCGGCCGGCTCGCTTTGCTTTGGCCGGGACGCCTCATGATCAACGCTATCCGGCTTCCAGCCGGCCGGGCAACGTGCAGGTCGGAACACGCATCATGTTTGGACTAGGCGTCAGCAGGGTGCTCTCCGACAATATCGCGATCGATCTCGGCACGGCCAACACCCTCGTCTACGTCGACGGCCGCGGCATCATCATCGACGAACCTTCCGTGGTCGCCATTCGCTCGCGCGGTGGCGTCCGCGACGTGCTCGCCGTCGGAGAGAAGGCGAAGCAGATGCTTGGCCGCACGCCGGAGAGCATCGAGACGATCCGTCCGCTGCGCGATGGCGTCATCGCCGATTTCATCGCCACCGAGGAAATGCTGCGCCAGTTCATCGGCCGCACCAAGTCGCTGATCGAATTCATCCGGCCCCGCATTCTGATTTGCGTGCCGGCGGGAGCGACGCCCGTCGAGCGCCGCGCCGTCTACGAAACGGCCCTTTCGGCTGGTGCGCGGCGCGTCTACCTCGTCGAGGAGCCGGTCGCGGCAGCGATCGGCGCGGGCCTGCCCATCGACGAGCCGAAGGGCTCGATGGTCGTCGACATCGGCGGCGGCACGACCGACGTCGCGGTTCTATCTTTCGGCGGCGTCGTACAGGCGCGCTCGATGCGATGCGGCGGCAACGCCATGGATGACGCCATCATTCGCTACGTCCGGCGCAATCACCAGATTCTGATTGGCGAGAGCAACGCCGAGCGCATCAAGATCGAGGCGGGTTCCGCGTCGCGCATCATCAACGGCGAAACAACGGAAATCCATATTCGTGGCCGCGAGATTCGCGAGGGCAAGCCGAAGGCCGTCGTACTCGCGCCACATCAAATTGCCGAAGCACTCGAAGCGCCGATCGAGCAGATCGCCGAATTCATCCAACACGCGATCGAAGACCTGCCGCCCGAAATCTCGACCGACATTTGCGAGCGCGGCATCTATCTTTCGGGCGGCGGCGCCAAGCTTGCCAAGCTCGATCAGGAACTCGAACGCCGGATCGGCGTAAAATGTCGTCTGCCCGAGAGACCCGAGCAATGCGTCATCGCAGGCTCCGCGGCCATTCTCGGTACGCTCAAGGAGCGCGAGCATCTGTTGATCAAGCCCTGACATGAGCAAGCCCTGCCGCTCAGGGCGAAGTTGATCAGGGAATGGGCGCAGTCAGGATACGGAGCGGCAACGATCGCCATGGCCCGATTCAACGACGATGGTCTTTTCCTCCAGCGAGGCGGCCGGGCCGAACAGCGCCGCCGCGTGCGCCCCATCCTGTTCTTCCTCATTTTCATTTCGCTGGCGCTGATGATCCTGAGCCGCCTTCATCACAGCGCCTTGAATACTGTGCGTTGGCATATTGCCTCCTCATTCGCGCCGATGCTGCAGGCCGCGACCAAGCCCGCCGATCCCTTCCGCGCGATCGGCCGCACGATTTCTTCGCAATTGGATTTGAACGCGGAGCTTCAGCGCCTCAAGGCCGAAAACCAGAAGCTCAGCGGTTGGGAATGGCGGGCAAAGCAACTCGAAACCAAGCTCGCCGATCTCGAAGCCTTGATGAAGGTCGTCCCTGAGAAACATATCTCGTTCGTGACAAGCCGCGTCATCGCCGATTCGAGCGGCGCCTTCGCACGCAGCGTGATGATCAATTCCGGCAGCAAGGAGAACGTGAAGGTCGGCTATCCCGTCATCAATGCCGACGGCTTCGTCGGCCGCATCGTGGATGTCGGTCCCAACGTCTCGCGCGTTCTGCTCGCGTGCGATGTCGACAGCCGCATTCCCGTCAATGTCGGAGCAAACGGCATTCATGCCATCCTGGTGGGCGACAACGGAGACCATCCGCGCCTTCTCTATATGCCAGATGACGCCAAGATCGCCGTTGGCGACGACGTCTCGACGTCCGGCATCGGTGGCCTCTTTCCGCCAGGGCTGCGAATTGGCAAGGTGACGGGTAACTTGAACGAGCCGCGCGTCACGCTCAGCACCAACCTCGGTCCTCTCGATTACGTAAGCGTTTTGTTTTTCGACGGCCCCGCGCGTACGTTGGCAGATGATCTGAGAGCGGAACGATCGCATCCAGCGCACGCGACGCCCTCGTCGAAATCGGCGCCATCCTCGAAATCGGCAACGTCCAGCGGAGGACCAGGCCGATGAACTTGAGTAGGCTCGTTGCCCCAATCGGTTCGGTCGTGCTGCTGACGCTCCTCGCGGCGTCACCGCTGGGTATTCCAGCGGATGATCGCTTTTTCCTGCCGCTGCTTCCCGTCGTCGCGATCCACTATTGGACGCTTCGTCACGATGCATGGCTACCGGAGTGGGTCGTATTTCTTGCCGGACTCGTGCTCGATATTCTGACGCACGGCCCCATCGGGTACTGGGCGTTCATTTATCTTTTCGCGCACCTGATTGCGACGCTCAGCTCGCGCATGCATCCCGAGACGACGCTCGCCCGTTTGGCACTCCTGGGTCTCGCGATCGCTATGGTGACGGCCGCCGCCTGGGCCGTAGCTTCGGTCTATTTCTTCGAGGTGCTCGATTGGGGCCCCTACGTCACAGGCGGCGTTCTCGCGAGCCTCTGCGCAATCCTGGTCATTCTGCCGTTGCTGCG
>JAICLG010000226.1 GCA_025927515.1 Hyphomicrobium sp. | reverse complement strand
GCCGATGTCATCCGCGTCGGCGACCACGGCTGCAAATCCTGGAGCTGTCGCTTCGGCATCGGCCTTCGTTCATAAGACCGACTACAAAAAGAAAAGCTATCATAAACGCAGCCGCTACACGCCGGGCGGTCGTTACGATAGAGCGCCTTCGAACTGGCATCGCTATCATAAGCGACCGGCGAACTGGCGCTCACGCGGCTGCATCATCGTCGGCCCGATCTGGTGGTGCCCGTGATTTGACGAAAGTCGCGTAACTTCGGGGACAGAGCCGCTAGGCCCTGCTCCCTTTGTTGAGATATGTCGCGACTTAGGACTTGGTACCGCGCTTTTTCGCAGGCGCCTACGCGATAAGCAGTCGTCTGCCAAAGCGCACCGTTGACAAGCCAATTTCGATAAGCGAGTTGTCTGGCGCGGCCGGCTTAGCACAGTGGTAGTGCACCTGATTTGTAATCAGGGGGTCGCAGGTTCAAATCCTGCAGCCGGCACCAAATCGTCGTTTGTGGATCAATATCAGGCGGAGAACAATCGGGCTGGCGCGGTCGTCGGCGCAGGTCCGTTGACGTAGCGTTCAATGACCGGGATGTGCGGCTCGACCGCGGCCTTGCCGACAGCGATCATCTCTTCGGCGCGGTGAAAATCCAAAACGCCGATGTGCGCGAGATCGGGAGTCAACAGCAGATCCGGGGGATCTCCCATTAGCCGCGCGCGCGCGATGCGGTCGTGAAATATGCTGAACGAGTTCAAGATTACCGATGTGATGCCCGGCGCGGCTTCTTTTTGATGGCCAAACACCTGACGGTGAAGCAATTGCAGGGCGCCGCGTCCGTTCCAGCGCGTGATGCTCGGCTCGGTCGTGGCCGCCACAGGTTCTTCGTCGGCGTCTTCGACGACATCGTCAACGAGGATACCGCCTCGGCCAAACTCACTCGTGAGGTTGACGGCCACCACCGCACCCGCGCCGAACGCCCGGCATACCGATACCGGGATGGGATTGACAAGGCAGCCGTCAATCAGCCACCGGCCGTTCAGGCGAACGGGCCGGACGATGCCCGGAATGGCCGAGGACGCGCGAACGGCGTCGTTAATGCAGCCGCGCCGCAGCCAGATTTCGTGTCCTGTCGTGAGATCGGTGGCGATCGCGGCAAAGCGCGTCGTCAAATTTTCGATTCTGATGCCGTTCAAATGTTCGTCGAAACGAGCGAACAAGCGTTGCCCTGCGATCAAGCCCGAGCCTGAAACGCTCAGATCCAGATAGCCGAAGACGCGGCGGCGCGTCAGCCCTCGGGCGAACTCCTCCAGTCGGTCCAATCGACCGGCCGCGAAGTGCCCTCCGACGATAGCGCCGATGGATGTGCCGACAACAACATCCGGCCACAAGCCCGCTTCTTCAAGAGCACGGAGCACCCCGATGTGCACCCATCCCCGCGCTGCGCCTCCCCCGAGCGCCAATGCAAACTTGCCTTTTGACATCTGCCTTATTTCGGATGTTGGAGCTGTTCGGAGCGAACCGCATCCATAACTCTCGAGGCCGCCCTTTGGTTCTCGGCGCGCGAGAGAAAATCGGGCTCAATCGCAACGCGGAGGCGTGGGGAGAATCAAGTCGGATCAGGAGAATCCCTCCGGCGCCTCGTGGGGTAGATAGGGCTCTTCCAGCCGGGCGATTTCTTCATCGGAGAGCTTAATCGACAGCGCCTTAAGGGCGTCGTCGAGATGCTTGGGTTTGGTTGCGCCGACGACCGGCGACGTAATTCCCGGCTTGTGCAGCATCCATGCAAGAGCCACCTGCGCCGGTGAATCCCCGCGCGCACTTGCGACTTCAATCAAGCGATCCACCACCGGCTTATCGAGATGCGCCGACTTCGGATAAAGACGGTTTGCAAACGCATCCGTCTTGGCCCGCTCGGTTTCCGGCTCATCCTGCCAAGGCCTCGCGAGCCTGCCGCGTGCGAGTGGCGACCACGGCGTGACGCCAATGCCTTCTGAAAGACAGAGGCGCAGCATCTCGCGCTCTTCTTCGCGGTATATCAGGTTATAATAGTTCTGCATCGATACGAATGGGGCCCATCCGGTGGCGCGCTGCAGGCCGAGCGCCTTCATGAACTGCCAAGCATACATCGACGATGCGCCGAGATATCGGGCCTTGCCGGCGCGGACGACTTCGTTCAGGGCTTCCAGCGTTTCTTCCAATGGCGTTTCGTAGTCGAAGCGGTGGATGATGTAGAGATCGACGTAATCCATTCCGAGCCGCTCAAGGCTGTTGTCGATCTCCGAGAAAATTGCCTTGCGAGAGAGGCCCTTGTGATTTGGTCCATGTCCCATCGGCATATAGACCTTGGTCGCGACAACGACGTCGTCGCGCTTGGCGAAATCGCGAATGGCGCGACCGAGCACACGTTCGCTCTCGCCGTGTGAATAGACATTAGCCGTATCAAAGAAATTGATACCCGCCTCCAACGCCGACTTGATGAAAGGGCGGCTGTCCTGCTCGCTCAACGTCCACGGCCATTTCATCACTCCCGTATCCGATTGCCCGTAGCTCATGCACCCCAGGCAGAATTTCGAAACTTCGAGTCCGGTGTTTCCAAGCTTGACGTATTCCATGCGATGCTTCCCAGTCGAACTTGCGCGGCCCGCGTGCGAGCACGAGCAAGAATTTCAGGCGTGGCCTCTATATAGGCTGTTCGCTATAGCGGCTACCGGCTGGACGACATAGCAGATCGTCACTCGGCCGAAGCCAAAGGTCTCGCAACGTCTTCCAAGGATTTGCGCTCTGCGGCTGTTGCCCAGAATGCAGCGACAATCGCCGCCGCGATCATGAGAACGGCTCCCACGAGATAGCCCACAAAAACACTTGTTCGCGAACCGCTATCGATAAGATGGCCTAGAAAGTACGGCCCGATAACGCCGCCGACGCCCGTTCCAATCGCATAGAAAAGAGCAATTGCGAGCGCCCGCACTTCCCGCGGAAACGACTCGCTCACCGTCAAATAGGCGGCGCTGGCGGCCGCCGAGCCGACGAAAAATACAGCGACCCACGCCGCGGTCAGCTGCCAGACCGACACAAGATTTGCCGCGAACAGATAGCCGGTCATCGCGAGCAGCAATCCGGACGCGCTGTATGTCAAGATCAGCATGGGGCGACGCCCCCATGTATCGAACAAACGCCCGATGAAAATCGGCCCGAGAAAGTTCGCAAGCGCGAAGGGCAGGATGTACCAGCCAAGCTTGTCCGATGGGATGGCGTAGAACGTCGTGAGAATGAGCGCATAGGTGAAGAAGATGGCGTTATAGAAATAAGCTTGCGCCGCCATCAGGCTCAGCCCGACGAACGCCCGCTGCCGGTGAACCTTCAGAAGCGTGACGGCGACTTCCCATAACGGCGTATGCGAACGCGTTCTTAGCCTGACAGGCGCCGTTTCCACTTTCCTCAGCGTATGGCCCTGCTCGCGGAACCTATCTTCGATGCCGGCGAGGATCTTGTCGGCATCGGCAGCGCGTCCGTGCGTGATCAGCCAGCGTGGGCTCTCCGGTATCCAAAGACGCATAAAGAAAATGATCGCACTTAAAGCGCCGCCAATCGCAAAGGCTGCACGCCAACCCAAATCGGCCGGCAAAACGCGCGTGTCGAGCAGCACGACAGATCCGGCGGCTCCGATCGCAGCTCCGAGCCAGAAGCTTCCGTTGATGACGAGATCGGTCCATCCGCGGACGCGTGCGGGGATCAGCTCCTGAATGGTCGAATTGACGGCGGTGTATTCGCCGCCGATTCCTGCGCCGGTAAGAAATCGAAAGACCAGAAAACTCCAGAGGTTCCAGGAAAATGCCGTCGCTATGGTAGCAAGCATGTAGATCGTGAGCGTGATGAAGAAGAGCTTCTTGCGACCGAGACGGTCGGTCAACCAGCCGAAGAAAATCGCGCCGAAAACGGCTCCCAGGAGATAGGCACTGCTCACCAGGCCGACCTCGGTGTTGGTGAAGTGGAGAACCGGACTTTCCCTCAGAGCACCGGATATGGCACCGACGAGCGTTACTTCGAGGCCGTCCAGAATCCAGGTGACGCCTAGTGCGGCGATGACGAGAACGTGAAAACGTCCCCAGGGAAGGCGGTCGAGGCGCGCCGAAACGTCAGTTTCTATCACCGCGCCGAAGCCGGCGTTTCCAAGAGCAGTGCTTTGGTGCATTTCACGGCCGTGTGCGTTGCCCTCATGCTTCCACATAGGGCAACTTCCACGCTGGCTCAACGATTGCGGGCCGCAGAAGATTTCATGGTCCGCAGGCTAGAGCAGACCGTCGGATGCTGAGAGTTCCGAAGTAAAATCTGGATCACGCCGCGGGATCGGATTTGGTGTCTTTGTCAGGAGGCGAAAGAAACGCGCACACCAGCGATGCGCAATGGAAGGGTCCGCGACGCATTCGTTCAAACAGCGCGTCGAGAGCAGCGGCTTCCGCCAACATCGCAGCAATGTCCTCGGGCGACACGGGTTCGCATGTCCGATCGGGAAAAACCGTTGTGGCTTCCTCGTTTTTGCGCATGGGGCAAACTCTCGATTGGTGCTGCCTCGAAGAGAGATGCGGATCGTGCCGAATGTGGGAGGCCAGGTGGACGTGAACTCATGACGTCCGCCCGAGGTCGAGCGACAGAGGAACAATTTTCGCTCTCGTACCGGCGCGGGCAACGCGTCAAGTCGAAAGTTGCCAACCCGAAATGAAGCGAGCGACATGAATCGGGTTCAGACAAGACGTAACAAAACGTAAGCTGACAATTTCAACTGTAACGATCTGGGATTCGCGCAGGCCGCCGTTGTTGCCGCCGGGAGGCGCCGCCCTTTTGGCACCCCGCTTCGCGACGCCAAGTCATATTACGGGGCTGCCCCGCCAGCGATGGCCCAGGCCATTCGCGCCAAGGCCAGGAACTTCAAATACATGCCTGAGTTTACGCTGAGTGGT
>JAICLG010000372.1 GCA_025927515.1 Hyphomicrobium sp. | reverse complement strand
GTCGCAAGATCGAGCAGCGTGATCTCGCGGCCATCCTTCGTCGGCACCACAGTGCCTGGCCAACCCAGTCTGTCTTGCAGCCGATCGCTCAGCTTGACGGTGCCATCCGCGACGAGGCTTGCCAGGACTTGGCCAGCGAAGACCTTCGAGATGGAGCCGACGCGGATCATGGTGCCGCCATCCGGTTCGCCGGCATGATCAGCTCGTTCGCCGTAGCCCACGACGATACTTTCGCCATTCCGCACGACCGCGAGGACCATTCCGGGAACCCGCATCTGCAGGAACGCGATCTGGCCCTGGAAGGTGACCATGTCCTTGAGGAACGCATCTTCCGCAGACGCGGTCGCCGTCGCGGATAGGCAGAACGCCAGCGAGATCGCTCCAGCCGCGAATGTCTGACTTATCTTTCCCATGACTCGACCCTCGACCAAAGCCGTGCGGCTGCCGCCAGCAGAGTCCAAGAAACTAGGCAATTATCGTCAGAGGCGTTCGCCGACCGCCAAATGCGGTTAAAGCTTTATTGTGAGTGAAGGCGGCACCCGCGAACTAAATCGCACGTGCAGCAGACTTAATTGGATTTGGAATTGGCGCCCCGTAGGGGACTCGAACCCCTGTTGCCCACGTGAGAGGCGGGTGTCCTGGGCCACTAGACGAACGGGGCCGGCGCAAGCACCGACGTGTAGTCGGTCGGGCGCCATCGATCAAGCCTGAAAACTAGATGCGGTCAGTGACAAAGAGAACGCGCCCTCGCGCCTGCAATGAAAGTTCGATCGCCAACGGGCTGACGAGATGGTCGCAGCCTAGTTCTTCGGCAGCGCCTCGATCGGTTTCACATCGACGATGCGGCGTCCTGTCTGCAGATCGAGGATGGTAATGTCCGTTCCATCAGGCCCCTCATGCTGGACAGCCAGCCGGTTTCCCGAAAGCGAGACTGATACAACTTTGGAGCCCTTGGGAATTTCAAGTGCCACGGTTCCGGACGGAGGGGGCCACGCGGCGCTTATGCTCCGGACAGGGCCGCTGCCGAGGGAGCCGGTTGCGAGTCCGGTCACCCTTATGATGACAGCTCCCAGACCGATGAGGATCAGCGCGCCCAGCCCGCCGACGATGATCTTAAGGTTGCGCTGAAGTCTTTGTTCGCGCATCACATCGGCCGAGGTTGGATGGGGCTCGCCGTTCGTCATGGTGATCGTTTTTCTTTCTTTTGATCGTTGCTGATTGTGCCGGATATCACGCCCAATTCAATTGCGCTGACCGCAGACAATGAAGATGCGGGTCAACGGGTCGATCGCTGGCTCGCATATAAGGCTGGCAATCTCAGCCGCGCGCGCGTCCAGACGCTGATCCGCGACGGTCACGTGAGCGACGGTTCGACGACGATACGGGAGGCCCGCACTGCGGTCAAACCGGGTGCCACCTATACGATAACACTGCCGCCGCCCGAGCCGTCCAATGTCGAAGCGGAAAGCTTGCCGCTCAATATCGTTTACGAAGACGCTGACCTTATCGTCATCGACAAGCCCGCGGGGCTTGTTGTGCACCCGGCTGCGGGACATGCGTCGGGGACGCTCGTCAACGCGTTGATCGCGCACTGTGGCGACAGCCTGTCGGGGATCGGCGGCGTCAAACGGCCGGGCATCGTGCATCGACTCGATAAGGATACGTCGGGTTTGCTCGTCATTGCCAAGACGGACGCGGCGCACCGGGGGCTCGCGGAGCAGTTCAAAAGCCACGGCCGCGACGGGCGCCTCTATCGAAGCTATCTGGCGTTTGCCTGGGGTAAGTTGCTACGACCAAAGGGTTCCATCGACGCGCGGCTCGGACGGAGCCAGGCCAATCGAACGAAGATTGCCATCACTCGAGGCGAAGCAGGGCGTTCCGCCATAACGCACTATGAGGTGCTCGAGATCTTTCCCGGAGAGCGTCAAACCGGAGACGTTTCGCTTGTCCGGCTGGTGCTCGAAACAGGACGTACACATCAGATCCGCGTGCACCTCGCGCATATCGGACATCCCATTTTGGGGGACGCCGTGTACGGTAGCGGCTTCAAGACGCGGCTTGCTTCGCTGAAGCCCGAAGCCCAGGAGGTGGCACGTACGCTTGAGCGCCAAGCGCTCCACGCCGAAACATTGCAGTTCGTTCATCCGACAAGTGGAAAAAAACTGAGCTTTACCAGCGCGTTGCCCGAAGACCTTGGGCGCCTTTTTGCTGTCCTGCGGGTGCCATGCAAAACGACGGAAAAGGTGAAGAAGAAACGTTTGTAATGGAGGCGGCAAGAAGTGCTTAAGGCGATCACGGCAGGGTCAAGTCGCCGTGAGTTGGAACCGCTGCTGTATTCCGCGATTTTACTACTAT
>JAICLG010000336.1 GCA_025927515.1 Hyphomicrobium sp. | reverse complement strand
TCGTGCACCACGGTATCCAGGCTGGTGCACTGGTCGTCGGCAAAGGCCGCGCCGGCGCCGAGTCCGGCCGTTGCGGCAATGACGGCAAAAACAAGCGAACGATGAGCAGGGGTCATTTCTGTCTCCGGGCAATCTTCGCTCGCCCGCGACGATCGCTACTGCTGGGTGCGGCCGTGGCCGCCCGTTACCCTCGTCGCAAGCAACGCCGCGCAGCCGGGAACCGATCCCGTCACAGATTCGAGAAGCAGGAGCTGAAAAGCGAAGGACCGGGGTAACGCTCGCCCCGGTCCTTCTGGGGTGGAGCAGCCTGTTGCGACCGTGGCCGTCCGCCCTTTCCTCCGAAAAGGAACGGAGGCGCGAAGCCTCCGTCCCTCTCGACGCGGACGAGACAGGCTCGGCTCGCCGCGAGGATCGACTGGCCCGGCCCCTCTGGAGAAACGGAGGAGCCAGGCTCCGCCAACTCATGGCGGTGGGGCTTTGCGCGAGCCTGTCGCGAAGCTTACTTCGCAGTAATGGGGCGGAAAGAATGTATCGCCCCAAGGGTTTGGTTGTGGAGCAGGGCGGGCCGGCCTTGCATCTGCCACAACCGGCAGCGACACGGGCGAGGCGATGCGGGCAGCAGCCGATTCGCTCCCTACCGCGGCTGGCGGGCCGTGGGAGCGAGGATAGTCGGACCCTCTCGTCGCGCGATCGCAGCCATTGCGGGGATGCCGCTGATGAAGACGGCCTGGTTTATCGTTGTCCGCAGCGCCGAGACCTGGTGGGTCGATTTCGAGGGCGATTCGGAAGGGCCTTACGACGACATCGACATGGCCAAGATCGAGGCGATCAGCAAAGCCCGTGCTTTCGACGACGGTGAGCGGCAGGCCATCGTCTATGCGCCCGACGAAGAGGGTGTGCAGCGGCCGATCTTCCGCGGCGCACAGCGGCTTGCAGGGATGCGGGCGGCCGGCTGAGGCCGCGGCAAACCATCGACGCAACTTCTCCGAGCGGTCGGGCGTTCTTTCGTCAACAATGCCGGACCGCGTCGCCTGTGCCGCGCTCTGCCCGCGATGTGCGGGCGGCGCAAAGGCTGGGTTGTCGCAACGTTCCGGCGCTCAGGAAGGAACGTCAGATCATGCGCAAATCCGATATCGACCACATGCTGGAAGTCGCCGTGGCCAAGGCTCTCGGCGTGAAACTGCCACACCTGCGCACCGCGGCGCGGCCCACGCGCAAGCCGGTGCACGCACATCGGCCGGTCAGGCGCGCAGCGTAAGGATTCAGTAGTCGACTTCGTCCATCGCGGCGCGCACCGACGGGTGCACCCAGATCGGCATTTCATAGGGCGGCGCAAAGATCTGGCGCCGCTCTTCGTCTGTGGAGTCGAAGAACGGATAGCGCCGCAGGGTCTTTTCGTAGACCTCCTGCGCCCTGGTGCCCCATAGTTCCATCGGGAAACCGACGCCCGGATATTCCCGTGCTTCGCACATCAGGCTGGAGCTCAGCACCCGCTTGTAGAAGGCCCCGTGCTCCGGTCGCACGCAGTGCAGGCCGTAGGTCGCGCGGAAATAGCGCGTCGCCATCACCGCCAGACGAAGCGTCAGGAACGGCAGCGCCGGGTAGGCAAGGCTCATTTCGAAATCGACCGTAAAGCGTGTCGGATCGACAAAAGTCGCGCCCTGCTCGAGGAGCGGCTTCAGAACATCGGCAAACAGCGTATTCGCCGGCGAGCGCGGGTGCTCCGCCGTGACGTGATGGATGCGCAAGGACGATGCAAGCGTGCCATCGATATAGACGCCGAAATTCCACGAATTCGGATAGAGGTCGAAGTCGTCGAACTCGTCGCGCAGCAGCCCGAGACTGTTGAACGGAATGAAGCTCTCACGACGATAGGCATCGTAACGGAGCTTATAGACCTGGTCCTCCAGGTCGGAAGGCTGCACGCGCCGGTATTCAACACGATCCAAAATATCAATCAGCGTGCCGGCAAAACTAGACACCGGAGCCAATTGGTTCTGAGCGGCCACACTCATCACTCAATCCCCAAAACCTAGGGGAGCTTGTAACCCTTTCTTAAGGATAATTGAACTGCCGTGAGCGCAGAACCGCTCTGCAAAGCGCGCCGCACTCGCCAAACGGGCGGAAAAATGCCAGCCGTTTTAACGGTTTAACAGGCGTTAACCAAGATTGCGGATACGCGTGTCCGCGTATTGGGCGCTGGCGCCTTCCATCCGGTCGATGAGTTCGGCAATTTCCCGCTTGGGCAACGGCACGCCGAACAGATAGCCCTGGATTTGATCGACCTTGGTGTGCGCCTGGATGAGGGCCAACTGCTCCTCGGTCTCGACGCCTTCGGCGGTAACCGTGAGGTTGATGTCCTTGCCGAGCTGCGCGACGTTGGACAGCAATTTGAGAGACCGCGCGTTGGACGTGATGTCCATGACGAAGCTGCGATCGACCTTGAGCTTGGTGAACGGCAGCGCCTGCAGATAGCTCAGCGACGAATAGCCGGTGCCGAAGTCGTCGAGGGCAATGCCGATCCCGCGCTTGCCGAGCGCCGAAAGGATCTTGGTAGCGTTCTCGCGCTCTTCGATGAGCGCGGTCTCCGTGACCTCGACCTCGAGCCGGCGCGGCGGCAGGCCGGCGGCCGCCAGCGCGCTCATCACCATGTCGTCGACGTCGTCGTTACGGAAGTCGCGGGCCGAAATGTTGACCGAGACTGAAATATCGTTCGGCCAGTTGACGCATTCGGCGGCAGCGGTGCGCAGAGCCCAGCGAGTGATGTCGGAGATGAGCCCCGTTTCTTCGGCGATCGGAATGAAGAGCCCGGGCGGGATCGTGCCGAGCTGCGGGTGGGTCCAGCGAGCCAACGCCTCGCAGGCCACGACCTTGCGTGACTTGAGGTCGATGAGGGGCTGGAAAGCGAGCGTCAGCGCACCGGCATCGACAGCAATCTTCAGTTCGGTCTTGAGGCGCTGGCGATAGCGATAGGCCGTGTCCATCTCATCGTGGAACAACTGGAACTGCGCTTTACCGTTGCC
>JAICLG010000335.1 GCA_025927515.1 Hyphomicrobium sp. | reverse complement strand
CCGGCGAAGGCGGGCTCCAGGCAAACCTCGACGAATCTTTAGACAGGGCTTCCTTCCGTCGCGGCAAAGTACAGTCCGAAGCTAAAGCCCCATCATTCCGATCAGCCGCTCGACAGCCAATGTCGGCAGCAAGGTCCCGTTGCGCACGGCTGTTTCGATCGCGGGCAGCTCGGCCGCAACTTTCGGATTTGCCTTGAGCGCAGCCATCAACCGGTCCTCAAGCATATCGCGCATCCACGAGACGGCTTGGCCTTGCCGCCGCGCTTGAAACTCGCCTGTCGCGGTCATCTTATCGCGATGATCGAGAACTTTTTCCCATAGCTCTTTCAAGCCGCGGTTGTCGCGTCCGGATATCGTCAGCACAGGCGGAAACCACGTGGCGCCATGCGGCGTGAAAATCTGCAAGGCGTGCTTGTAATCGGCGGCCGCCCTATCGGCGCGCTTGATGTTGTCGCCGTCAGCTTTGTTGATGGCAATCATGTCGGCAAGCTCGATGATGCCTTTCTTGATACCTTGCAGATCGTCGCCGCCACCCGCCAGCAGCAGCACCAAAAAGAAATCGACCATATCGGCGACCGCTACTTCCGACTGGCCGACGCCCACGGTCTCGACAATGATGACGTCAAATCCGGCGGCCTCGACGAGCGCCATCGTCTCGCGCGTTCGCCGCGTGACACCGCCGAGCGTGCCCGATGACGGAGAGGGCCGGATGAAGGCGTTCTTCTCCTGGGCGAGCGCGCTCATGCGCGTCTTGTCGCCGAGGATCGAGCCGCCCGAACGCTTCGATGTCGGGTCGATCGCGAGCACGGCGACGAGATGCCCGTCCGCAATCAGGTTCATCCCGAACTGATCGATCGTCGTCGACTTGCCGACGCCCGGAACGCCTGTGATGCCAAGGCGCACGGCTTTCCCCGTTTTGGGCAAAAGCTCCTGCAACACGCTTTGCGCTAAGCGCCCGTGTTCCGGGTTGCTGCTTTCGACGAGCGTGATCGCGCGCGCCAGCAGGGCGCGGTCTCCGGCGGTAATGCCGGCAACATAATCCGCGACGGAAATGCGATGTGCGGGAAGCGTGGCTGTCGCCATGATCTGCCAAGATATCCTTGTTTCGAGCGTCCGAACATGAAGAGGAATAGCGCCGGCTGCAAGTCGCGGATTCGTCGCCCCGTCCTGGCCTCAGCTATGGCCGCGCTCGTTGGAAATCGTGTTCGCGGCCGCGGCCATGCTTGCCTCATGCACGCAGACCCGGAAAGCCGCAAAGCTCCCGAATTGAGCAGGGGAACGGGGCCGGACCGCGATCGCGACCTGCTCCAGCACCGGTTCGACCCTATCAGCCGATGGCCCGTAAGACTTCGTTTACGTGGTTGGGAGACAGTTCTTCCGAGTTTGTTCAGCTTTGAGTGTCCGACATGCGTCGCGCGTTCGCGAAGTCCCTGTTCTCAGCCGGTGCCGTTGTCGCGCTCGCGTTGATACCCGCCAGCAGCGCATTTTCGGAAGCCCCGCATGCTGGCGATGCCCGGAGCCGCGACGCTGCGGCTGAAGAGTCCAAAAATCTCGCCGCTGACGAATTGACCTCGCGCGATATCGCCAGTCCAGACAACGCCCTCGTGCGCCGGCTCATGGCGGAACGGCCCAACGAAGACCTGGTGATCTGCATCGCCGGGTGTTTCAGCGGACGCGATCGCGTCGTCTATGCGCAACCCGCCGACAGAAGCACGACGCCCCGCAAGCCGGCATCGACCTCATCGGCCGACGAGCAGAGTATGAACGGCGCGTCCGACGGTATCAGCGGCTCGATCACTGAGAGCTTGCGCGGGAGCCAATAAAGACCCCGTGTCAGAGCATCGGCCGACGATCGAACGTCGCCAGAAAATCGGCCATCCATTCATCACACACGTGGCCCGCATGCTGGACTGCTTTCGCTGGAGCACGCGTCGCGGCGACGGATCGCGCATGCGCCTGCGTTCTTAACTCCGACGGCCGTTGACCAACGCTCCCCATTGCCTTTCCGGCCGGCCAAAGGAGACAGTCTTATGAATAATTTCTCGCGCGGCACTTGGCTCGCACTGGCGGCCGTTGTGGCTGTTCCGGCCACCGTTGCAATTGCAAAGAACGCAGATCGTATGGGCTGGCAGATGTCGCCTGAGACGCAGTCGCGGCTGGAGGACGGCCGGATCGCAATGGTGAAGACCGCGCTGCAGCTTAACGCCGATCAGGAAAAGCTTTGGGCGCCGGTCGAATCGCAAGTGCGTGACGCTTTCAAAAAGCGTCAGGAAAGGCGCGCCGAATGGGCAAAGAAACGCGAAGAGCGCCGCGATGCAAACGCAAAGGGTACTGGACATGAACGTCCCGACCTTGCCGAGCGCTATGAACGAAAGAGCAAGCGGGCGTCCGAACGCGCCGAGAGGTTGAAGGCGTTCAGTGAGGCATTCAAGCCGTTTTACGCATCGTTAAGTGACGAGCAGAAGGACGTTCTGCGCCCGCTGATGCATCAGCTCACGCCGGGATTTGGTCACCATCATCACCGCGGGCCTCATTGGGCCTTTGGTGGTTGGGGTCCTCACGGTGGTCCGGGCGGCCATCACGGTTGGCGCGGCGATCACGATGGCCGCGGCGGACCGGCTATGCAGAACGACAAGTCGGGTGATCAGGGCGATTCCGCAGACCCGGACGATAAGGGCTGAAATTCGCCTCGCACTTCTCCCTATTCACGGACATCCTCACACTTGCCGGGCGCAAATGCCCGGCTTTTTTTTGTATTGGATTCCATCGCGCGCTCACTTCGGCTCGGGGCAATAGTTTCCTGCCATTTTACCTGCGGTCTCCCTGGAGGGAAAATCTGTCGGCGTGATGGAAAATGGAAACAACAGTCTTGCGATCCCGGCGCAGGCCAGGATCCAGGCAGGCACCGGTCGGTCACCTGTGAAATAGCTCGGTTCGAAAGCAAAATGGCGGGGTGAAGCCCGGCCATTTCACAAGAATCATCTCTAAGAACGAAATCGCATTACGAAGCGGGATCACGATCCTGGCGACTGCGTCCGTCGT
>JAICLG010000069.1 GCA_025927515.1 Hyphomicrobium sp. | reverse complement strand
TGCGGTCGGCGAGGGGACCGGATTGCCTTCCTCGAAATTGCGCCGAATGAAATCAAGCCCAGAAATAATTTGATAGGTAGGTGTTGTCGGATCGTTCGTATCGTGCGGAAAATCATCTCCGCCGACGACCCGTGCAATTCCATAAACCATCCCTGCTTCGGGATGCACATCAAGAACACTTAATCCCCGCCTCAGCGCGCCAGGCGTTAATGCATCATCAGCGGAAATTAGCAGTGTGTATGGGGCCGTTGCCCAGTCGAGTACGCCGATGTTGAATGTCTTGATATGGCCGAGGTTGACCGAATTGCGACGAAACTCAACGCGTGAATCGCGGCGCGCCAACTCCTCTGCGATTTCGCTGCTGTTATCAGTGGAGCAATCGTCGATGATCAAGACGCGGAGATCAACGTCGTGTTGTGCGAGAATGCTTTCGACACAATAGCCAAGGTAACGACCATAATTATAGCATGGAACAACAATATCTATCTTAGACACTTCGATTCCTCACGTCTTGATACACTGGCTCGGATCGGAAATTATGTGAGCAGCATTCCGTAGATCTCCCGGGCGATGTTCCGCACGCTGTGCTAGTCTCCGTCGCGCTGCGCTTCAATCGGGAATACAGCGCCTCGCCGCGCGAAGACAATTGAGAGAACCGCAGCTCTCAGGGGCTTTGGCGCGATTACGTAGTACAGCGTACGCAGGGGAAATACGGAAAAGGCGCCGATCAACGCCCGTGTCGACCCTCTCCGATCGCCGGATCCTGCCCGATGCGCAGCCGCATCGACAAAGTAATCGAAAAAGTGCCTGAGCGTTCCGGTATAGGCTTTGAGAAATGCGAAGGGGGAGCGCCAGATCCGCCATTCCGGTACCGCATGGCGCAAGAAGACGGTGCGATCGAATTTAACGCGCTTGAGTTGAAGCGCATCATACGTTCCGTACGGTCGGGCTCGAAACCACAGACATGGTGTGACTGCGAAGGCAAGTGAGCGATTGCGTGCAATCCGCAACAGCCAATCCAGATCCTGACCGCCGATCAACTCTTCGTCGAACTCGCCAAACTTTTCACGGACCCGGGCGCGGGCGATTGTCGTGCCGATCTGGGGGAAGAATCCGCTCAGCATGGCCTTTAGCAACGGTTCACCTTCGTGCGGAGGCGGATCGGGGAATGGGGCGCTCAAGGTTGCGAGATCATGCGTCGCGTAAATCACCTGTCCGATGACAGCATCGACTTCTGGACGAGCATCTAGAAGTGCGAAATGCGCGGAGAGATGCGTCGGCAGCCAGACGTCGTCGTCGTCGAGAAAAGCGAGGTAGTCTCCGGTGGCAGCCCGAAGAGCCGCATTCCGCGCGGCACCTGCACCGTGGCGGGTAACCGGAATATATTCGGCTCCGAACTCGTCACAGACGGTCCGCGTTGCGTCGCTGCATCCATTGTCACCCACCAGGATCTCGAAGGTGAAAGCATCGCCCTCCAGCCGACGAATGCTTGCGAGCGCTTGTCTCAGCAGCGGCGCGCGATTGTACGTCGGCACAATAACCGAAACTCGCCGCGGCGAACGCGTCATACCCATTCCTCCCAGTTGTCATACGCGCCGCTAAGAAGCGCTAAAAATATGCGGCGGTTATCGAAGCGGGTGACGAATGTGCGGGCGATGGTTCCTTCGGGCCGCTTACGTTCGGACTGCGCATAGATGAACTTATACCCTGCTTTTCGCGCTGCGGCTGCCGCAGGTGCAGTCCAGTTCATCGACTGGCCGAGAGGAATTGCGAAAGAAGAAGGTGCAAACCCCAATTTTTTTTCGAAGTCGCGACGCGAGCCTTCCAGCTCGTCCGCCATTCTCTCTGGATCTATTTGTCCGAAGTCGGGATGTGTGCGCGTGTGACTTCCGATTTCGACGCCGTCTTTCATCAAGCTTTCGATACCGGCCCAATCAATAAAGCGATCGCGCATCCACGATTCGCGATGACTACTCCAATTCGTGACAACGAACAAAGTCCAGGGGACGCGATATTCTTTGAGGATTTTGGCGGCTCGGGTAAGGACACTTTTGCAACCGTCGTCGAACGTTATGGCGAGCTCGTCTCGCGATCCGCCTTGGCTCGCGATGTGTTGAGCCGGAACGAACCTATGGCCTGTATCCAGAGCCAACTCTATCTGCTCCCGGAAACGCTTCGCGCGTACGTCATTTACGCCAGTGTGCGGTTCGTCGATGGAGTGATAGCAAAGGATGCGGCCGACGTTCCGAGGTCTGGAGGGCGGGAATGTCGCCAGCCCCTGTCGTTCGAAAAACATGCGAGCGGCAGCCACGTGTGTACGGCGAAGCCCAACCGAGCGAGCGGCAATTTTCGCAATGTTCCTCACCGCGTGGACGTCCGCTTTTGGGTATAGAATTGAAGGGTGATGACGTCGGCTGCTACGCACCCATCCGCGACACGCAATAGCGGTCGCGCGAGCCAAGCCCGATTCTTTGTTTTATAGCGCGTCACGTCACGATGCCTTTAATGGCCTTGTCCGATGCTCTTTCGCCTCCACGAGCCAGCCGCCGAACTTATTGAACGGGCGCTCAACCAACCGAAAAAGGACGTCCGCGGCCGCTATGATCGATATCGGAGCAATCGCGAGCAACGCAAACAGGAGTTGAATGTGCGTCATCTGCGGTTTGATTGCGCTTATGATCCAGATCGACAACTCGATAAGCGGAATATGCAAAAGGTATACCGAATACGACCTTGAGCCGAAATAACGTGCCGCGGGAGATTCAAAGGCCGCTTGCACGAAATTACGCGCCCAGAGCTGGCTTCCCTTATTCCAGCTTTCTCGGTTGATATAGTAGGCGAACAGGGCAGCCCATATGACGAGCCACAGCATGTCAGGAAAAATGGCGCCAAAACCTAGAGCGGCCGCGCAAACGGTCGGCGAGACCCTAACCCGTTCAAGCTGTGGCATCCAAATCCGCGATGCGATTCCGACCAAAAAGATATGAAGCGATGCCGGTAGTATCGCCGGATCGTCGTATCTTCCTGCCAACCCGCTTTTGAATATCACCGCTCCTGTAATCATTGCGAGCAAGCACCATGGCCGCCATCGAGGAACCGACAGAGCAAATACCAAAAGCGGCGCTACAAGGTAGAATTGCCATTCAAGGCTCAAGCTCCACGCCTGACCCAGAACGGCTTCAGATGCTCCCGGCCAAATATTGTCCGGTATGACGCCTTGAAGCAGAGCCAAATGGATTGCGATGAGCCGCCTGGGATGCTCGTCCATTGCGGCCGCCCACTTGTGAAGCGTTTGGTAGGCATCGAGATGTGAGTTATTGAGTTCGGAGGGCAGATGTAAGGCTATAGGAAAGATTAAGAGCGCGAGCGCATATGCAACCCAATACGCCGGAAATATTCTGAATCCGCGCCGCGTAATATAATTAATCCAGTTTTCGCGGCGCTCAAGGATGACATTGCATATCACGAAGCCGCTGATCACGATGAATAGCTCGACGGCCATCGAGCCCGCTCGAGGAAGCCAGGCCAGTCGGCCATCGTACGAGGCGACGCCGGACATAACAGCTAAATGGCCGCTAACGACGGTCCAGGAAAGCCATCCTCGCATTCCTTCGATGAACTCTATTTTGCGCATGCTGCTTCTCCTTCACAGAGAACAATGCGCAAACCGGCCAACCGCGCACGCTTCAATCGTGGCGGGTGACGCGGTATCATCTATCGTTTTTGCCATAGTTGGAGCCACGTTCAGCTCACCCAAGCGAGAGCGTTTATGAGCGGAGGCCTAAAAATGGCTCCGTGCCGGACCCCACCGACAGGGCCCCAGTAGCGCTTCCAATCTCCTCCCGCCATGTCCAGCGTTTCGAAGCCATTTGCAACGGCCCATTCGATCACCCCCAATATCGTGGCGGCAAACGTATAAGACTCGTCGAACTCCATATTCCGGCCGCCGCACTGGATCATTGCCGTATCGCCGAGGGTGGTAAACACTAGCCCAGCTATGCGCGTCGCTCCTTCATGAAGCATAAGAGTGTGGACCTTGAGCGCGGTCCTATCGTGCGCTGCCATCATTGCGCGCCAGAACCGCAGTCGATCTTCGGTGGCCACGATTTCTTGGCCAGGGTCGTCGCGCCATTGTTCGTGCCACTGATTTACAATCCACTCGAGATCGCCGTTGCCGTCGATGCGGCGCTCCATTGCCGCACAGCGCGATCTCGCGCGCTTGACGGTACGCATGCGGCGTTTCGAATGCCAATGAGCTTCGAAATCTTCTCGCAAATTGATTTTGTACCATTCATATGAAAACGATTGGGAGGACTTCAGTTCGTCAATTTCATCTCCAATTCCCGCTCCTACGTGCACTTCTAGTCCTAAGGCGTTCAAAGCGCGCCCAAGTGCACTATGATCTGACGCGGGTGCAATCGCCTTTGGGATGCATTGATAGGTCACAGGTTCCCAGTATCTGTTGCGTCTCCGTAGCGATATTATTGCGATTGGAATGGAGTCCTCGCTCACAAGCGCATGCCGCTTAGGAGGACTTTCTCCCTTTACGAGTTCGCGATAGAGGTCTCTAGGGCAGCCTCCGATCGTCGGCAACGTATTCAAAGCTTCGTCCAGCTCGCTGTCCCAAATGTTGCTCCAACGAACTCGCGTGGGGCCGCGTGAGAGGCGCTGAATGAGGTTTGCTGTCCACTCTAACGCCGGCCATCCTGCTTTCATGGAGCCACGCAATGCCGAATTTATCGAAGCCTTTGCATGCTGCGCGAATTTTTTGCCGACACTGCCAACCTGAGAGACATCGGAAGCTTCAGGTGCGATGGATGATGAGTGTTTCATCGAACGTACGTTTTCTCCCCATGCCTTTGGGGCGGTGCTGGCGCATCTTGATGAAGTATATAACTGCTGATTCAGTTAAGCCTGCTTAGATCGAGTTTCCATCTCTGCAATTCTCCAACTGGCGGGTTCATAAAAAACGCCGAATGCCGTTTCGGAGAGAAAATCGTGCTTCACGTGGAATGATGTACCTATTTGTGCACTGAGCATTTTTTCAAAGCCTCGCTCCCGCACAACAACCGAAATGGTATATTTGTCGGATACCAACTTTAACGGTGGGGTAGTCAGTTCGATGGTGCCTACGCCACTCATCCTATCGATCTTCAGGCCTTCCATTGACGAGGAAAATGAGCCGCAATGAACTTCATCCTCGCGGGTGATGGAAATAATGACATTAGGGTCCTCGATTTCGTCTAACGCATTGATTTGGACCTGAATTGTCATTTGTTCGCCGAAATCGAAAACGGACCTGTCCTGGCCGCTCGAATCTCTAAGAGCGATATCGGTAATGCTAACGCGCTTGCCGCCTGCGTCCGGATAGAACCAGGGCGCGGCTGCTAACCGGCAATCGCTTTCGTAGACCTTTAAGCCTTCGTCGGTCGGGCCATCGTAAACCACCTTGCCTTTCTTGAGGTAGATCACGCGCTGGCACATCGATTTGATCGAAAACATGTTGTGAGAAACGAAAAGTATGGTTGCGCCTTTGCGCTCGAGCGCGTGCGCGAAATCCATGCATTTCCGCTGGAACGTGAAATCGCCCACAGCGAGGACTTCGTCCAGCAGCAGAATGTCGGGTTCGAGGTGCGCGGCCACGGAAAATGCAAGGCGCACGTACATGCCACTCGAATAGCGCTTTACGGGCGTATCGATGAAGTCGGCGATTTCGGAAAATTCGACGATTGCGTCGAACTTCCTGTCCACTTCCTGGCGAGACATTCCGAGAATGGCGCCATAGAGATAGACGTTCTCGCGACCCGTCAGCTCGTGGTGAAAACCAGTTCCGACTTCAAGGAGTGCGCCAAGGCGTCCTTCGATCCGAGCGGTTCCCTCAGTCGGCGTGACAATCCGGGAGAGGATTTTGAGCAGCGTGCTTTTACCGGCGCCGTTGAGGCCGATGATACCAACGTTCTCGCCTCTCTCGATGTCGAAGCTCACATCGTCGAGAGCCCAGAACTCCGCGCGCGGTTTGGGATCCTTCGCAGGCTGGCGGAAGAGGGAGCGGGCACCGGCTTGAATAAGATCGCGGAGTGAATCGTGTCCCGAAAGACTCGATCCGAGCCGGTAACGCTTTCCGAGGCCTTTGGCGCTTATGGCTAAGTTTTTTGTCATATCACGTCAGCGAACGTGCGCTCCATGTGCTTGAAGAAGACCAAGCCGCCGACGATCAAAACAGAGCCGACAGCGACGCTTATAAGCAAGGGTAATACGTTGAAAGTGCCGCCCGCGATCGCCCATCGAAATCCTTCGATAACGCCAACCATCGGGTTCAGGCTGTAAAGCCAGTGCCACTCTTTGGGTATGAGGCTCAGGGGATAGACGATCGGCGACGCATACATCCAAATCTGGATGAGGAAAGGCAGCGTGTACTTTATATCTCGGAAACGGACGTTGATGGGTCCGAGCCACAAACCGATGGCGAGGGCCTGGAAGCCGGCCAAAGCCAGAAGAGGCACGACGGCGAGCAAATTCCACGTGGGCATCACGCCGTAGACCAGCATCAGACCCAGAAGAATGACCAATCCCACGAAAAAATCTAACGCCGGAGCGATGATGCCGGCGACGGGTACGAGCAGGCGCGGGAAATAAACTTTCCGAATGAGTTCTGCTTCAGCCACGAGGCCGTTGGAACTTCGCCTTAGGGCTTCGGCGAAATATGTCCACGGGAGGACGCCGGCGAATGCGAAGATCGGATAGGGGATTCCATCGGACGGCATCTTCGCGAAATGTCCGAATATGATCGCGAATATGAGCACGGAAAACGCCGGCTGAAGGATGGCCCAAGCGATGCCGAGCGCAGCTTGCCGATAGAGGATCTGGATATCGCGCTTGACCAGAACGCCGAGCAGCTCGCGGTAGGGCCAGAGGCCTTCGAGTTCGAGGTCAAATAGACCTTTCGTCGGCCTGATTTCGGTGACGACCGGACGCGCGGCGTGCGGTCCGTCTCTCAGATTTTCGATCGAGGCTGTCAATCTGTTCAACGTTTGAAGATTGGTTGGATTTGTCACGATAAGCAGGCCTTCTTAAGCGTGGCCACAACTTTCACCTGCTCAGCGTCCGTCATCTGAGGAAAGAGCGGCAGTATAATGCAATGGTCTTGCGCCGCCTCGGAGTGAGGGAGCTGGGCACCATTGACGATTTTCGCGTATCCCGCCTCGCGATGCGCGCACATGACCCCGCGTCGCGTGGCGACGCCCTCATCGAGCATCGCCTGCATGACGGTCCGCTGGTCGCAACTCTCCGGAAGGCGCACGACGAAGCTTTGCCAATTGCTTCGCGCATAAGGCGGCTCGACTGGTGGTTCGACGACGTTGTCGTTCTCGAGCAGCTCGCGATATCGATCTGCGAGCGCGCGGCGGGTCGCGATGATATCGGGCATCCGCTTCAATTGTTCTCGGCCGACCGAAGCTTGGATATCGGTCAGCCGGTAATTGTAGCCGATCACGGGATGAGACTCGAAGATGACCTTCGGGGACCCATGCCGCACGGTATCCGGCACGCTCATGCCGTGCTGACGCAAGAGCCGGAACGTCTTGTCCAATTCGGGGTTTGCCGTTGTCAGCATTCCACCGTCGCCCGTGCTCATGACTTTGCGGGGATGGAAAGAAAAGCAGGCGACATCGCCGTGCGGCCGGCCGATCCGTTGCCAGTCGTCGCCAATACGAATCTCGCTTCCGATCGCGCAGGCTGCGTCTTCGACGATTGGGATCTGGTGGCGCCGTCCGATTTGGACGATGGCGGGCATGTCGCACGGCAAGCCGACTTGATGCACGCAGAGTATCGCCCGCGTCTTGGGCGTTATCGCGGCCTCTATAAGTTCCGGAGCGATATTGAAAGTTTGCGGATCGATATCGACGAATACCGGCTTGGCGCCGCAGTACATGATGGAGTTTGCGGTCGCGATATAGGAATGACTGACCGTGATGACTTCGTCACCTGGCCCGACGCCGACAGCAAGCAACGCCAGGTGCAAGGCCGTCGTGCAATTCGAGACGGCGCACGCGTGAGGCGCGCCGACGAAGTCCGCGAACTCGCGTTCGAAGGCTTGAACTTCCGGGCCTTGGGTTATCCAGCCGCTCAGGATGACGCGTTGCGCGGCGGCTGCCTCGCGTTCATCCATAACGGGCTTGCTGATCGGAATCATGCGGCTTGAACCCGGTTTTTCTGCCACCAATCGACAAGTCGCGTCAGGCCTTCGTCGAGGCCGACGGTCGCTTCAAAGCCCAGGAGCTGTTTCGCTTTCGACGTATCGGCAAGGCGCCGCGAAACGGGATTGACCTTGCGCTCAGGGCCGTATTCGGGTTTCAGATTCGAGCCCATGACCCGAAGCAATGCGTAGGCGAGATCATTGAGGCTCGTCTCGACGCCGCTCGCTACGTTGAAAACGTCATCCTGCAAATCGGATTGCAGGGCGAGGACGTTGCTGCGTGCGACGTCGTCGATATAGACGAAATCCATCGTCTGATTGCCGTCGCCGAAAATGAGCGGCGCCTGACCAGCCGCAATCCGCTCCATCCAGCGGATGAGAACCTCAGTGTATTTCCCGTGGACGTCCATTCGTGGGCCATAGACGTTGAAATACCGGAGCGCGGTGTAGGGAAGCCCGTACATATCGTTGAAGGACCGGAGCAGCCCTTCCAACATGATCTTGCTCGCGCCGTACCACGTGCGATTGTTGTAAGGATGATGATCCTCGCGCGTCGGAAACGTGTCGGCGAGGCCGTAGATCGAGGCTGATGAGGCGGTCACGAATTTTTTGACGCCGTGGTTCTGAGCGGCTTCCAGAACATTGAAGCTGCCGTCGCACATGACTTCTAGCGCTGCCCGAGGCTCCGCCGCGCAGGCAGTAATGCGCAGCGTCGCCATGTGGATGACGGCATCCATACCCTTTGTCGTTTTTTGTACCGTCGGGACGTCGCGTATGTCGCCGCGAACGAGCGTGACGCGCGGGTCCTGCAACGCGTGCTCGACGTTGCGAAGCGTTCCGCGTTCGAGATTATCCAAGATGACGATCTGTCCGGGAGCGTGATCGCGCAGCAGAATGTCGATCGTCGTCGATCCGATAAGTCCGCATCCGCCAGTGACAAGAATTCTAGAGCCGTCAATCTGCATCGTTTACACCAGAGCTGTTTGAGCAATCTTGCTCTATGAAAAATGCCGTTGGAAAACCAACATCTCACATCACACGGGGCTGAGTTCGCGATGGTCGCCTGCGGGAACCTGCGCGAAGGCGCTCAGGGCCGCGATGACGCGTTGCTGATTTTCAGCCGTCAATTCGGGATACATCGGAAGCGACAGGACTTCGGCCGCCGCCATTTCCGCATTTGGAAAATCTCCAGCCTTATAACCGAGATCTGCGAATGCCGGGAGCAGGTGTACCGGAATTGGGTAGTGAATGCCTGACTGGATATCATGAGACGCCAGCCACGCCTGGAGCTCCGCGCGTTTTTGAACGCGTATTGCGTAGACGTGAAATACATGGCGGACGTCATCGCGGACGAACGGCGCGTCGAACGTCGTGCCCGACAGCAGTTCGTCATAGCGTTTGGCCGCCGCGCGGCGCGCCTCGGTCCAGTTTTCGAGATGGCGAAGCTTGACGCGCAATACGGCGCCCTGGATGCCTTCCATCCGATAGTTGTAACCCTTCAGGACGTGGTGGTATTTTTTCTCTGCACCCCAGTCGCGAAGCATGCGTATCGTACGCGCGAACTCCGGATTTGATGTCACGACCATGCCGGCTTCGCCGTAAGCGCCGAGATTCTTGCCGGGATAGAAGCTGAAGCACGCGAGATCGCCAAGGCTGCCGACGCGGCGGCCTTTGTATTCCGCGCCGTGAGCCTGCGCGGCGTCCTCTATGACGACGAGGCCATGCTTGCGCGCGATCGCCAGAATGGGGTCCATGTCGGCCGGCTGGCCGTAGAGGTGAACCGGCATGATCGCCTTCGTGCGCGGCGTTATCGCCCGCTCGATGGCATCCGGAGACATCGTGAATGTCTCTGGATCGACGTCGACAAACACCGTCTTGGCGCCGGAGTAATGGATGGCCGAGACCGTTGCGACGAAGGTGAAGGGAACGGTAATGACCTCGTCGCCGGGACCGACACCGGCAGCCAGCAGTGCGAGGTGCAGCGCGCTGGTTCCGCTGTTTACGCCACAGCCGATCGAGCTGCCGCTGTAAGCTGCAAACTCTTCTTCGAATGCCGCGACTTCCTTGCCGAGTGTGAATTGGCAGGTATCCAAGATGCCCTGAATAGCGGCATCGATTTCAGGCTTGATGGAAAGATATTGAGCTTTGAGGTCAACAAACGGAACCATTTCAGTCTCCACGCCGCAAATGAATTGTTTCGCCCTTGCCGCGCATAGAGCTCGTCGCTGCTTCGATCAGTTCGACGACGCGCAGGCCCGAGCGGCCATTTGTGATCGGAGTGGCGTCGTTTTCGATGCAGTCGATAAAATGCTCGCCTTCCACGCGGAGAGCTTCCGTGCCCTCGAGCTTGGGCGCCCACATGTCGCCTATGCGGTATCCTACTCTCATCTCATGAATTTGGCGGGGATCATCCGTAAAACTTATACCCTTATCGTAGATCTTGATCTTTTCGCTGGGCTCCAAGTCATCGTAGGTGATCATCTTCTTGCTGCCGCCGATCAGGATTTGGCGCACCTTGACCGGGGCCAGCCAGCTGACATTCGCGTGCGCGATCATTCCGGAATCATAGAACATCGTAATGTATGCGAGATTTTCGGGGGTGCCGGGGAAGTGGTGTGATCCGGCGGCCGAAACTGCAACGGGCTTTTCTTCGAGCAGGTAATCGAGAATTGAAAAATCATGCGCGGCGAGGTCGGAAATTACGTTCACGTCGCGTTGGAATAGCCCCAGATTGACACGGATAGAGTCGTAATAAAACAGCTGACCCATGTCGGGCGATTTAACAATTTCGCCGACTTTTCGAATGGAGCCGGTGTAAACGAAAGTGTGATCGACAATCAGAACACGTTTCCGCTTTTCAGCCTCTTCGACCAACTGGCGGGCCTGGAACGATGTTTCCGTCATGGGCTTTGCGAGCCAAACGTGCTTGCCGGCCCGAAGCGCGGCGATTGCCAGCTCGAAGTGCGTCGATACCGGCGTCGCGATCGCGATGGCATCGATTTTCGGATCGCGAAAGAGTTTTTGCGGGTCGGTTGTCGTCTCTACGGCGGGATAGCGCGCCGCGACGAGCTTCAGTCTGGCCGGATCCAGATCGGATACGGCTGCCAGACGGGCGCGCGGCAGCTCGCTGAAATTGCGGACAAGGTTCGGCCCCCAATATCCGTACCCAATTACCCCGATATTTATCATTCAACTCATCCACAAAATGCTGTTCACGAACGGGTGCCTACTCGGCGGTGCCAAGCGGCCTGGCGGGGACTCCCGCCACGATCTGTCGATTGCCAACGTCTTTGGTCACGACAGCGCCGGCGCCGACCAGGGCGTATTCTCCGATGGTCACGCCAGCCAGAATTGTCGCGTTGCTTCCGATGCTTGCTCCGCGTTTGACTTTGGTTTCGACCACTGCCCAATCCTGCTCCGATTGGGGCGTCCCATCGGGGTTGGCGGCTTTGGGATAGAGGTCGTTTGTGAACATTACGCCGTGACCGATGAAAACTTCGTCTTCAATCGTGACGCCCTCGCAGATGAAGGTGTGCGAGGAGATTTTGCATCGGGCGCCGACGGCGGCGTTCTTTTGTATTTCGACGAACGAGCCGATCCGCGTGTCCTCGCCGATCGTGCAGCCATAAAGGTTCACCTGGTCCGGGTGGTGTATCGTAACGTTACGGCCCATGCGGACGGAATTGGCGATAGCCATGGCTCCCCCTGGCGATTTTGCGAGAGATCAGTGTCTTCGGTCGTCGAGTGCAATCCCATCATGCGAAGATCGTGCCGCGATGTGCGACCTAGGATAAAACCTATGGTACTTACGATCCGCATAGCGGATTATGCCTAATGGAGTGATACTGGGCCTGAGTTTGCCAGCCAACGCAGAGGCTTGGTAATAGGCGGGCAATATTTCTGTGTCGTAGTGAAACGATCGAATTAGCCCGCAAAATGCATTGATCGAATATTAAAAGGCTCCGCGGTAATCGCGGGACGGTAGGCGCAAGAAACCAGCCGAGCCATTTCAGCACTTGGATACAGCAATGAACGACCCCATTGGCCGAACCGTATCACTGCCGAGCAGCGAGATTACCCTCGCTGATATTCTTGCCTTTGCTCACCGATATTGGTTTTTGGTCGGCGTCGTGACCGCGCTGGCAATCACATTTGCGACGATCTTTTTGCTGTACGCAACGCCCAAGTATACGGCCAGCGCACAGATCTTGATCGAGACCGGTTCATCTCAAGTGCCGATGCAGCT